>PMNO01000225.1 GCA_003161835.1 Myxococcales bacterium
CTACCCGGGCTGCCGCCGGACCTGGTTACGGAGGCGCTGCTTCCGGAGCATGCGCCCGAAGCCAGCGCCAGCACCACCGAGAAACCCGCCAATGCTGCCAGGCGAATCGAATTCTTGGGGAGCAAAGTCATCTCGAAACCACCTACTGTGAGAAGGTCATGTTGGGAAGGGCCTCGCTGAGTGCGAGCTGTTGGTCTGGTCTCCTTGGTCGGCGGGGGTGACCATGCCCCAGCATCATGAAGGCGCCTCTAGTCGTTCTGCCCCAGCAGTAGCGCTGCCAGCCGTTCAGGCTCAAACGTCCCCGATCCGGCCCGATCCTTCGACCTTGCGATGGCACGGAGGATCGGTTCTTCGCCTTGCGCACCGGTCGAGTGGCCGTTCCGCCGGGTGGGGGCTGAAGGTACACTCGTTGTCGATGGTCTCACGCAGTGTAGCGCGGATCGCATGTGTCACATTGTGCTTCGCGTTTTGCCCGTTGCCTGCCGGTGCTGCGATCGAATCCTTCCCGCCCACTTCACAGTGGCTGCAATGGACCCGAAGCATCGAGGCCTTGTCGTGTCCCGATGCGACTGCCTTCACCGCGAACGTCGAGGAACGGCTGGGCACCGCGCCAGTGGTGGCGGCAGGCAGAATCCGCGCGCGGGTGTCGATCAAGATCGATAGATTTGCAGTGCCCGCCGGGTCGACGCCACTTTGGCGGGGGATCATGGAACTGCATGATCCTGAAGATCAGCGCCTGGGACGCCGTGAGCTCGAACAAAGGGCGGATTCGTGCGGGCCCTTGGCCGACACGTTGGCGTTCATGACGGCCTTGGCTCTTTCCGTCCCCTCTGAACAGAGCACCGTCGGCGGCGATCAACCCGAGCCGCTACGTGCTCCGGCCGCGGAGAGCGCGCGGATCGATGACCTGAATCTCGTGAGGACCTTGGCGCAGACCTCGCCGACGCTCGAAGCGACGCCGACGCTCGAAGCGACGCCGACGCTCGAAGCGACGCCGACGCTCACAGCGACACCCACGCTCACGCTCACGCCCACGACCGTGGCGACCGGCAGGGCTCCATCCATCTCAACTTCGGGGCGTACCGAATTCCACNNGGATTTACGGCAGAGTTGATCTTGGCGGGTGCTGGAGTCTGTCCGTTCCAGGTGCGCCGGCCTTCACGGTCAGGATCGCTGTGTGCCACCCTCGACGCGGGGCGCATGCGGACCTCCGGGTTCGCGGTGCAAGATGCCGTGGCGCAGGCCCGCTGGGTTGCGGACGCCGGGGCAGGCGCGGAGTTTCAGCAGACGATCACGGGCGGGTGGTTTGCCGGGNNCTATTTCGCGCCTCGCCGCTTGCCGCGTTGGTCGAATTTCGCATCGGTTATGCGCTCAAGTGATAATTCCCGCGCGAACCCCCCATACACGGGACGTGGGCAACCGATCCAACCCTCAACCGGCCGTGGCCGGCCCACGTGCCGCCGATTGCACCGAGGAGGACGAGCGGCGGTCGGAATTCCGCAACATCTTCGAGGCCCACGCGCCGTATGTGTGGCGATCCCTGCTTGGATTGGGCGTACCGCAAGCGGATGTGCCCGACGCCAGCCAGCTCGTGTTCATGGTCCTCTACAAGAAGCTTCATCAGCTCGAGCCGGGATGCTCGATCCGCACATTTGTCTACGGGATGTGCTTGCGTGTTGCTTCCGACTTTCGGCGCCGCGGTCACCGCCGGCACGAGAGGCTCTATGCGGATCCGCCGGTCGTCGGCCGCGGCGCCAACCAGGAAGACCGCACCTCGCAGCGGCAAACGTTGTTGCGCATGGACGCGGCGCTCGCGCGCCTGAACCCGGAACAGCGGGAGGTGTTCGTGCTCTACGAGATTGAAGAGCTGCCCATGATCGAAGTGGCGCGGGCGATCGGCCGGCCACTTCAAACGGCGTATTCACGGCTACACGCGGCGCGAAAGGCCGTGATCGCGGCCATGGCTCCCCACCTGCAAGAAGAGTGACCATGCCGAAAGATGAATTCGCGACCTTGTCCTTCAGTGAACCGCCCCGCTTGGGAGAGCTTGCCGGCCCCGGATCGGAGCTATCCCAAGCCATCGCGGGTGCGCGAGCGCGTGGGCCCAGCGATGCTCACCTGCAGGCCTTGCGTGAGGCGGTATGGGCTGGGGTGGCGGCAACCGCGGTGACCGGTGCGGCAGCGGCGGCCGCTCACCTCCGAGCGTCGGCGGCACCGGGGGCGGCGCAGATCGGAGGCGGCCTCGGCGCCGCGAAGGTGGTCGTGGGCCTGACTTTCGCCGGGCTCCTGTCCGCCGGCACCGTCATCGGTGTCAAGGGAATGATGCGCGCACCCATGGCCCGCAAGGCCGAGAGTCCTTCGCGCCTCCAGCCGACCCAAAGAACGCTCGCCGATGACAGGAGGTCCGATGGCGACGAATCACCGACGGGCCCCGAAAGCGCAGCCCAGATCGCCCCCACGCCGATGCCCGCTTCCCCCAAAGAGGCGGCGGTGGCGCGCGCACCGTGGATGTCCGGAACGGCCCGCCGCAAGCGAGAATTCGCGGCTTTGCGGGAGGGCGATGTCCCCCTTCCGTCCGCTACCGATTCCGATCATGGGCTGGGTCTTCTGGCGCGAGCCCGCGAGTCGCTGACCGCGAATCCCGCCTTGTCCCTGTCGTTGACGCAGGAGTTTGGGCGTCGATTTTCACCCGGTGCTCTCGATCAAGAACGCGACGTGATCGCGGTGGAGGCGCTGCGGGCGCTCGATCGGCGCCAGGAGGCCATCGATCGGGCGCGCCAGCTTCTCGAGCACTATCCCAACTCGCCCTACGCGACCAAGCTCGGCAGGATGTTTCCCGACGATCCGATTGCGCCGGTCGTCGTGCCGGTTGCGCCGGTTGTGCGTTCGAGGCGGCAACAATAGTCGCCCTCGGTCATAAAACCGCGTGAGTCCCGCCATCAACGGCAGGAGGGTTCAAATGAGATCATCTTCGACGGAGTTCCGCGCGTGGTGCTTTCGGTCAAGTGCCTTCGTCATGATGGCGGCGCTGGCCGCGTCGGCAGGCACGATCGGCTGCAATACCGACCTCATCATCAATGCGATCCCGAACGGCCATCATCAAGCGAACACGGGAGGCAGCGGCACCGGAGGCAGCAGTACCGGATTTGGAACCGGAGGTAGCTCGGGCACCGGTATCGCCTGCAGTCCGATCGTTGCGGTGCCTGGGGTTTCAAATCCTTGCGGGCGCATGCCGGCGGTCGCGTACTCGAAGGACGGGCAACTGTTCGCGGCTGGAAGGGACTCATCCGCCCCCAATGTCTACTTGTGGAGTGTCGCGGGTGGCATCCTGCGGCACACCCTCACCGGAGCGCCGAGCGGAATCCTCAGCGTGGCCTTCTCGCCCGACGGCACCCTGATCGCCTCAGGGGGCAAATCTGACAGTCCCGCGGACTTGGTCCACATCTGGAACACGAGCTCCGGCCTGTTGGTGCGAACGCTGCCCTTGGATCCTCAGTACGGGATCTTCTACGCCAGCAGCGTGGCGTTCTCACATGACGGGGCGCTGATCGCCACCGCCGGCGTCGTGGGGCCCGTCGAGCTCTGGCGGGTGAGCGACGGGGTGCGGGTGATGGCCATTCCGTACCCGACCTCCATTCACAACGTTCATTTTTCCCCCGACGATTCAAAGCTGATCGTGGGCGGCGTGGACGAAAGGGCCACCGTCTGGTCGGTGCCCGCCGGAACCCTGACCTTGACCTTGACGGGGACCGCCGGCGAAATGGCCGACGCGGACTTCTCGCCCGATGGCCAGCGCATCGCCAGCACCGGCGTTGGCAACGTCATCAAGATCTGGGACGCGGGCTCCGGAATGCTGATGCAGACCTTGGTCGGACACGATCAGTTCGTCAGTCACGTGCTGTGGGTTGGTAACGACCGCCTTGTCACCGACGACTGGAGTGGGATTGTCAAGATGTGGGCGGTGGGTGCGANNGTCGGCGCAGACAACGGAATTGCTTTCCTCGTGCCCTGAGTTGACACGGCCGCTTCAGCTCTCGGGCGCGCTCCTGCTCCGTGACCGTTTGAGCCGCGGCCGCTCGTCGATCTCGGACATTCGGGCCTTGAGCAGCCTGCGCACGAGAGCCAGCGGCAGAGGCTTGNNGCCACTGAATGGATAGTACGAGCAGCCGTTCTTGGTCGCCTGGAAGCCGGCCACCACCCCGCCCCGAACGCGAAAGGCCGGCATCCCATAGCTGATGCACTCCTCGGAGTCGGCGACGACGGAAAGAATCTTCGCGCGGAGATCCTCGAGGGCGCTTCGTCGGTCCTCGGGAACGCCTCGGAGGTAGTCGTCGATCGGCGATGCCTTGCGTCCAGCCGCCATGCTTCGCGCCGTTTTACCACCGTCGAAGAGCAGGAGAACACGATGGAGCTGGTCCGCTGGTTCCGGCGGCGTTATCCGACCGCCGCCGATCGGCTGGCCTACGTGCGGCGCGCGTACAAGCGCTGGGCGACGAGCCCCTGACTAGCGCCGGCCCGTCCCGCTGCGTCCGTGCCGCCAGAGCGCCACGCCCACCACGCCGGCCAACACGAGCACGCTCGTGAACTGGGACACCG
>PMNO01000319.1 GCA_003161835.1 Myxococcales bacterium
CTGGTGTCGTTCTTCATCCTGCGGACCGAGACGGACGAGCAACCGTGGAATCGCAACGAGATGTCCTTGATCCCGTTCCCAACCTTCGAGATTTTCGAAGATCAGCTGCATTCATTCGATCTGGTCATCTTTCAGAATTTCAACTACGCCTCGTACGGGGTCGAGCCGTACCTGGCGGGGATACGCGAGTACGTGGAACAGGGTGGCGCCTTCGCCATGATCGGTGGCGATCTGTCGTTTGGCGCGGGCGGCTACGCCCAGACCCCATTGCAGGAAATTCTGCCGGTGGATGTGCCCCGCCAAGACAGCGCCGCCGCGTCGCTGTCGATGACCGGCGATACCTTCAAACCGCGCCTGACCACCGAGGGGCGCGGCCACCCGATCACGTCGCTCCTGCTGGATGGTCGCGAAAACGAGAGCCGCTGGGGCAAGTTGCCGGCCCTCGAAGGGCTGAATCAGGTCCTGCGCCTACGCGCCGGGGCGGTGCCGTTGTTGGTGCACCCCACGTTGCGCATCGAGGGCGGCAAGCCCGCGCCCGTGCTCGCGGTCGCCGAACCGGGCAAGGGGCGCACGTTGGCGCTGCTGACGGACACGGCCTGGCATTGGGGCATCGTCGCGGCGGGTGAGGGCGACGATGGCCGCGCCTTTCAAGGGTTCTGGGAAAACGCCATTCGGTGGTTGGTCCGAGATCCGGCGCTGACCCAGTTGCACATCGATCTCGATCGCGCGGAATACCGCCGCCACCAGGTGCCCTCCGTCCGCGTACGCGCCGTGCATCCGGACTACACGCCCGCCGGAGGTATTCCGGTGGCCCTTTCGATCACCAGCGCGGATTCCGGCGGATCGGGCACCCCGTCCGGGCCCGTGGCATCCGCGCTCAGGTCCCCGGCCTCGTCGGTGGCGCCGCCGGCCACTCCCGGGGCGCCCGCCTGGGCGCAGCAGGTCGTGACCGACGCGCAGGGCGAAAGCCAGGCGGACGTGGGCGCCCTGCCCCCCGGTGCCTACCACCTGAGCGGACGGGCGACGCTTGATGGCCGCGCCGTGAGCGAGGACAAGACCTTTGTCGTTCGCGCCGAGGGCAAGGAACTGGAAGACATCATCTCGCGAGATGAAATCCTGCGCGCGATTGCGGACGCGGGTGGTGGAAGCTACCGCCGCGCCTCATTGGATGGCGTGACGATTCGCGACCCCCGCGAGGTTCGCGTCGGTAGCCAGACGAATGTGCCGGTGTGGTCGCATCCTGCGTTGTTGGTCCTTGTGCTGGCGCTCCTGGCCGCCGAATGGGTTCTTCGCCGGCGGGCGGGCTACACGTAGCCGGTGCGTCACCCCCCATCCAGCCTTACGGCCCGGCCGAGGGACCCGCGCGCAATTGAATGTCGCCGTCGTCCAGAACCGCCGCGGTCAGTTCCCAGTGGTCGCCCAGATTCCAGGCCGTCCGGTCCCGGGTGCTCAGGTCGAGCCATTTCGGCTTCTTGAGGGCGGCCGTGGCGCGGCGCCGAATGTCCTCGAAGGTGCGTCGGGGATCGTCCGGGTGCAGGCGAACCGAGACAGAGCGAAGGATCCATCCGTCGTCGGCCGCCGGCCTGAACACCACGGTGACCGCGCTGATGAGTCCGGCGGCGTTCGTCCCTTCGAATTCCCAGGTTGTGTCGTCGCGCGCGGTCTCGTCGAACCGGGAAGTCAATCCAGCAAACCGGGAGGCCAGGTTTTGCGGGGTGAGTGTTCGAAGCTCCTTGCGGTTCTTCAACAGCACAATCAGTTCGGGAACACCCACGGTTGCACCCCCGCCCGGGGCGGCAACTTGTTCATCGGGTTGGAGTTGGGCTTGAGGCGGATTCGGGGCGGCAGCACCGATCAGGTTCGCTTCCTGCGAGCTCGCTTCCTGCAGATTCGCGTCTGCGCGCCGGGCTTCAGTTGGTTGCGGCGGCGTGCCTTTGCAGCCAGCCGCCACCCACAACGCCGACGCCAAGCCGACGCCCGCGAGCGCGAGCCGGAGGGGCCTCGGCCAGCACCTCGGCGTGCACTCACGGATCCGAAGCCGCATCACCCGCGCTCTGTTCGCCGTCGGCTCCCTCGCCATCGATGGTCCCCGCATCGGCACCGACGGTGGTCACGGCCGTCAGAGTCACGACGGCCCGCGTCTGCTGCCCGCCAATCACTTGGGTCGAGGCGCTTCCGCGCGCCAACACCGCCCCGGCTCCCTCATCCACGCCCTCGATGGTGATCGTGACCGGACCGGCCAGCGACGAGGTCACCGGAACCGGCAGGGTCAGCGGGAATACGTAGGGCCCCGGCCGATCCGAGGCATCGCCGACGGCCAACGAGACGAAATGCACGAACGCCTGTTTGGTGGCATCGGTCTGCGAGGCCACCCTCGCGTTCAGCAACAGTAGCGGCGGAACCGTCTGGTCGGCGAGCAATTCGGTCATGACGACCGTCGGCGACTGCGCACACCCACCGAGCGCGATCCCCAGCAACACAAGGGGAGGCCATCCGAGACGAAACCACCGCTGCGACATCGCGCAAACCTACCATCCCGGCCGAGGTCGTCGCCTGGGCTGTGGGAGTCGGCCGAGTTGGTGCGGGATGCGCGCGATCCTAGCGCGTGCGAGCAGAGCCCGACGTCGGCTTCGAACCGCCGGCTGACCCCCCNNTGCAGTAGCGCAGGCCGGTCGGTGCCGGCCCGTCGTCAAACACGTGCCCCAGGTGGGATCCGCCCGCCTTCGAGCGAACCTCGGTGCGAACTCCGCCCAAGCTCACGTCGGGTCGATCGACCACGCGTCCGGGTTCGACCGGGCGCGTGAAGCTCGGCCACCCGGTCCCCGAATCGAATTTGTCCGTCGAGCTGAACAGAGGCTCTCCGGTCACGACGTCGACGTACAGCCCGGCGGCGTGGTTGTCCCAGTACGCGTTGTGAAACGGCGGCTCGGTGCGCTCGTTTTGCGTGACTTCGTACTGCATCGCGGTCAAGGCGCGGCGCAGAACGGCGTCGGACGGCTTGGTGTAGGCGCGACTGGACAGGGCCACCGCGCGAAATCCCTTCGGTTGCGCCGCCTGATCGCTGGCGGCAGCGTTGCTGCTGCGGCAGCCCGATAGCGCGCCCAGGATCAAGATGAGGAGCAATCTGGGGTTCCCCGCGCGCCGCTGCATTTCAGCGCCGCCGTGGCCGCTGTTCCCTCCATACGAACGCGATGGCTTTGTCATGACGGCTGTACGGCGCAGGTCCCCGGCCGGTTACGGTTCGCGACCGGCTACGGCCCCTGCCGTTTGGCCGCGGCGCCGGCCGATGCCTGTTTGGCAACGGCCTCGGCTGCGCGCTTGGCGGCCTCGGGATCGCCCAG
>PMNO01000448.1 GCA_003161835.1 Myxococcales bacterium
GGCCGTGACGACTGATTGCCGCCTCCGCGTAGCGCGAGCACGAGGGCTCGAAACGACAGCTCGGGCCGAAAAACGGGACCAGCGCGGCCCGATACGCCGCAATCAACCAGATTGCGATCGCCTTCATCGCGCGCTCCTCGGGCCGAGACGACGCGCAAGCTCGAGCAGGTCAGCCGCGACTTCCCCTCCGCCCGCAGTGGCCGCGGACGGTCGGGCCACGATCACGAGGTCAAGCTTCGCCGGAAACAACTCCGCCGCGTGCCGGCACCCCTCTCGCACCATTCTCTTGACTCGATTCCTGATCACGGCGTTTCCGATCTTGCGGGTGACAGTGATACCAAACCTCGTCCCCCCCGCCACGGAAGAATTGGGCGAATCCTCCCTCGGACGGACAAAAAACAAAAAATGCTTTCCGCCGACGCGACGGCCCCCACCCTGGACCGCGAGGAACTGACGCCGCTTGCGCAGCCGGCGCCTCGGCGGAAAACCCAAACGCGACGCCAAGGGTCAGCTCACGGAGCGGAAACGCGAACGCGTCCGCTACTTCTTCGAGATGGTGACCGTCAGCTGCTTGCGGCCCTTGCGCCGACGGCGGCGCAGGATCTCACGGCCTGCAGGCGTCTTCATCCGCTTGCGGAACCCGTGGGTACGTTTGCGGCTCTTGCGATGGGGTTGAAATGTCCTCTTCACGACTGCTCCTGTGGCGCACGCGTCCTTCCTCTCGGCCGGACGCTCCTAGTCAAAATGGGCGCCTGGATTATCATCCGATTCCCCTGGTGTCAATCGCGCGGATTCCCCGGCTCGTGATCCAGCCCTTGGCCGGCATGACGAAGTCGAAAGCCGTCAAGGCCACGGAGGATCTGGCCCACCGTCGGCAGGCCATCCCCCGCTCGCCAGGAACCGTCCGGCTGAAGCACTTCATATCGTGAGAATCGCATCGGCCGCGTGGCGATGGGGTCGGCCGAGCCCAGTAACCCAATGTGCAAGTGGGGCGTTCCGGCGTTTCCCGAATTGCCACACTGAGCGAGGGGCTGACCGCGCACCACCTGATCGCCCACCTTGACGCGCAGGGACCCGGATCGCAGGTGGCGGAGCTCCGTGTACTCGGCCTCGGCATGGCGCACAATCACGAAATTTCCGGCATCGCGGGCGACCTTCTTGCGCGCCGGGCGGTCCGGCGCGCTGTCCCGGGCCCAGACCACCTCTCCGTCGGCTGGAGCCAGGACTGGCTGTCCGAAACACGGGAAATCGGTCAAGCGCCATCGTTGCTTGTCGGGCAACGCACCTCGCAATCGTTCGGCGGGAACGAAATCCAGGGCGTAGGCCGCGTACCCCGAGTGGGTATCGCCGCTGTCCATCCCCTGAATGACCCCCCAGATGCCGTCGAACGGCAGGGTCAACTCGATTGTTTGGGGAGGCGCCGAGGTCAGCGCCACGGCGCCGGCCGGAGGTTCCATCGGAACCGAGCGCCGCGGCCGAGGGTGGGCGTCCGCCGCCGGCAGACCGGCCAGCCAGAACGCCAGCCACAGAAAAGCCAAAGTAAGAAGGCGCAAAGAAACGTGCAACGAAAGGTGATCGAAGACCGACCGTGACCCTTGGCCCTGCGCGCTCGGTTCGACACCGTCCCCCGATAGGATAACGTCTTTCCATCGTGAAGATCCGCGACCTCTTTGCCGCCGGAAAACCATTGTTCTCATTCGAGTTCTTTCCGCCCAAGACCGACGCCGGGATGGCGAACCTCGAAAAGGCCGTGCGCGATCTGGCCGACCTTGGCCCCGCGTATGTCTCGGTGACCTACGGCGCCGGCGGATCGACCCGGGAAAAAACGGCGTCTCTGGTGACTCGCATCCAGAACGACCTCGGAATCTGCGCGATGGCCCATTTCACGTGTGTCGGCTCCGGAAAGACGGAGATGGCCCAGGCTCTGGATGGCCTGGTCGGAGCCGGGATCGAGAATATCATCGCGCTGCGGGGTGATCCCCCCGCGGGCGTGGAGGTCTTCCAGCAGGCCCCCGATGGATTTGCCCACGCGGCCGAATTGATTCGATTCATCCGAGGGCGGTTCGGCGACGGGGTTTGCATCGCGGCCGCCGGCTATCCCGAGGGACACGTCGAATGCCGTGACCTGCAGACCGATATCGCGCACCTCGCGACAAAAGTGAAAGCCGGCGCGGATTTCCTGATCACGCAGCTGTTTTTCGACAACCAGCACTACTTCGCATTCGTAAAACGGGCGCGCGCCGCCGGGATCAACGTGCCAATCGTGCCGGGCCTCATGCCGATCACCAACCTGGCGCAGATTGAACGCTTTACGAAGATGTGCGGCGCCACGATTCCTCCCGCGCTGTTCGCTGAGTTGGACCGGTGCCGCCACGATCCCGCGACCGTGGCGGCATTGGGGATCGCCCATGCAACCGCCCAGGCGGTGGAGCTCCTTCACGGCGGCGCGCCCGGTATTCACTTTTATACGTTGAACCAATCCCCCGCCTCGCGCATCATCCTAACGGCCTTGCGCGCCGCGCGGCTTACCTAACCACGACTGCGCGCAACCGAATCCGCCCCTGGCCGCACCCTTTGCCGTTCTAGTTGGACGCACCGATCGAAAGGACCTCTGCTAGACTCGGCCGCTACTGCTCCCCCACGGAGGGCTATTTGAAGCATTTGGCAACACCGGCCCGCATCGCTGGAACCCTGGCGGCAGCCATTCTGATGTTGAATTCACCTCGAAGCGTTCGAGCGGATGGATTCACGAAAGACCAACTGGGCACGGTGGCCAAGCCCGCCGACGACAAGAACCGCCCCCAGTGGATTCAAAAGATGGCCGGCTCGAGCGCCGAGGTGAGCAGTTATGTCGGCAGCGGAACGTTCTACGCGAGCGGTTACCGCAACCCGTACGTGTCCATGGCGGTCTTCGTGCGGCCCACCTATGATCTGGGTACCCGTTTCAAGCTCTCCGCGAACGCGCGGGTGTACGTGGAACAGGAATTCAGCCAGTCCGATTTACCCAACGGCCGCGGATTCAACCCGTATGACATCTGGCTCTGGCTTTCGGCGAAGGAGCTTCACAAGTTCGAGGCGGCGAAGATCAGGCTGGGGGGCACCGTGCGCGTCGTGGTCCCGGTCTCCTATGAAAGCCGCTACTCCAATATGTTGACCGGCTTGGCGGGCGGTCTGAATCTGACCCGCACCTTCGAATTTGGCCACCAGCCGACTCCAGAGCAGCGCTGGAATCTGGCCACATCGCTGTCCGGGGTGTTCACGAAGTACTTGTATACGAGTGACTTGCGCGGGAACGGCCCCGGCGATAGCAGCGGGTGCCGCGCCTATCTGCCCGCTGGGCTGGCGGCGGGTAGCTCAGGGGGCCCAACGGCCGGGGAGTCCGACCGCTGCGGTGGTTCCGTGAACACGAATTTTTCCCTCACGACCAGCGGAACGGTGTCGCTGTCCAAGGGCAAGTGGAACCTGGCCGTCATCCTGTTGGTGGCCAACTCGTTTCGCTATCGGGTGTCGGCAAACGCCGAGGCCAGTCTGCCCCAGAGCGACGTGGGCCGCGCCGACACCACATGGGGAATCGTCTCCTTGGGGTATTCCTTCAACGATCACGTCGGCGTCAGCGTGGGACTTTCTAGTTTCCAGCCGGCGCTCGACTCCGGATACAAGAGCTTGCGGTTCCCGTTCTTCGATTCGTCGGGGACCAACGCGAACAATTACACCCAAGGCTTCGCGAGCCTGAGCGGAACGCTGTAGGAGGACAAACAATGACCCGTCCGGCAACTCAAGTTTCCCGCATTTTCAGCACCTTCAAGGTTTTCCGGGCGGGCGCCGTGGTGGCGCTGTTGGCGGGGGCGATTGGATGTGCCGGCAAGGAAGACATCGATCGCTCCCAGCCGGACAAGATCGCGAAGGCGATCTTCTTCAACGATGACGGTTCGGCCAAGCAGTTCTACTACCGCTGGACGATCGTCGACGTTCCACCGACCAACGGCTGGGTTTATGAGGGTACCCAGGGCCCGATGGACAAGATCACCTTCAAGATCACGTCGGACCAACTGATCGGCTATCGGGCGTACGACTACGCACCCGGAACCGAGAACGCCATCAACGGGGGCGCGAACAACACCGATGCACCCGTGGTGTCTTTCAAGATCACCTCGCACTTCGACGTGAAGCGGGAATACAACCCCGGGACGGGCGAACAGACCAACGTCATCAGCGAGAACACGACCGATCGAGATTGGTCTCAGCGCGCCTATATGCGGGTCGATTGGTCCACGGACAAGCTGGCCAACCCCCTGATGGACATCTCCTTGCAACCGACGGCGTCCGGGAGCGGGCTGCCCGGCGCCGCCAACGTGGGAAACGCGGCCGTCAGCGAGGTGGAGCTCACCAACCCCGGGCGCGCGATCTACACCAAGGACTACCTGGACGTCACGATCCAGGCCCAG
>PMNO01000637.1 GCA_003161835.1 Myxococcales bacterium
GCGATCACCAGCATGACGATCATCCAGGCGGTGGCCCAGCTCCCTGTCTGATCGTGCAACATCCCCGAAAGACCCACGAACAGACTGGTGGCCAACAGGAAGCCCAGGTTCCAGCACATGCTCTGGAACCCGGTGTATTTCGCCTGATCCTTCGACGCCAGGGTCGTGACGTAGACACCGTCGGACCCGATGTCTTGCGTCGCGCCCGCCAGCCCCGTCAGGCCCAGCAAGAATATCGCCGGCACCATCCACGACGATCCCGGCAGCTTCAATCCGAAGGCCGTCGCCCCGACGAGAACCGCGATCACGACCTGCATCAAGACCACGAAGAACTTCTTGGTCTTGTACAGCTCCAGCAGCGGCGCCCACAGCGGTTTGATGGTGTAGGGAAGTCCCAGCAAGCTGGACCAGAAGGTCGCCTTCTGGTTGTCCATCCCCAGGTTCTTGAACATCACGTTCGCGGCGCTGGTGACCGTGACGTAGATCAGGCCCATGGTCAGGTAGCTCGTGGGTACCCACAAGAACGGGTTCTTGTACGGCGCGCTCACCCCGGACGATGTCTCCGCGGAGGACACCTCCGAGAAGGGGTTGACTGTGTCCGTCGTCGAAGATCCGGCCATCATGGTCCGCCTTTCTTCTTGCCCTTGGTTCCCTTGCTGCCCGCGCCACTCGGGGCGTCCTGGGGAAATAGCATGCCGTAGGTGGCGTTGGCGATGGCGATGTCCGACTGCGCCCAGAAACGGTGATACGCCATCTTGGGTGGGGGTCCCCCCGACAGGAAAGCCTTCATTTTCGGCCAATCGGGATCCTGCTTGTACTTCGTGCGAATGCTCAAGAACGTCGAGGTCCCGTCGATCGGATCGCCGTTCGGCATCTTTCCGGTCCAGCCCGCGGGAACGTACACGGGATCGTTGAAACGCTTGTAGTCCGCCCGCGCCTCGGGAGTCGATACGCCCTTGGCATCGCGATACTTGGTCCAGAGGCGATCGAGGAGCTCCTTGGCCACGTGCTGGGCCTTCTTGTCGCCGCTCTTGGCGGCATAGTAGGCGAGGGTACGCGCGGTCGCCGACGCCACCCCGGCGTCATTGCCCCAGCTCTTGATCTTCACGTGCAACCCGAAATTGAAGGCCTTGTCGCCGAGCGTGAAATTCTGGGTCTTGGCGCTCCAGTCCAGTTGCGGCTGACCCGACCACTGCAGCGTGCTCGGCACCGCGTAGTCGTCACCCTTGAACTTCACGGCCCCGACCACCCACGCGGCCCATCGCTCGAGAATCACCTTCGCCTTTTCGTCGCCGGTCACGAAGTAGTACTGCGCCACCCGATCCATCGACCACACCTGAAAACCGAACCACGAGTTGCTCGGCGGATCGTGATACACCGGCTGCTCGTCGTAGCCCAAGCCGTAGAAGGTGCGCGTGCCGGCCGGGTAGGGGCCGTAACGTCCTGCCGACCCATTGCTGGCGCCGCCGCCGATCGCGCCTTCGGAGGACTGCAACCACCGGTAGAACTCGATCTGGCGGCCGAGGCTAATCTCCCAGTCGCGCGCTCCCGTGGGCGACGCGGGCTTGAACGCCGGAACCCTGGCCAGCGCGTACGCCGCCAGTGGATTCTGATAGCCCCCGTGCGACGCCGACGATCCGATGCGCCACGCCCATCCGCCGGACTTCGAAATGGATCCGCCCCACGCGTAGTACCAAGACAGCAGGTAGTGCGCACCCCCGCGGTCGTCCAGGGCCGGGGGACACTCGGGGGTGGTGCAACCCTGCGACTTGAAGTATTTGTCGAACAGCGCGTAGCGCAGGTAGTCGCCCATCTTGGACGCCTTCTTGACCACCGCCGCCACNNACCTTGGCCCAATAAACCGCCTGAATCGCCCGCGCGTCGGCGTCCGGCGCGGCGGTGTACTTCCACTGCTTGGTCGCGCCCGCGCCGCCAGGATTCTGGACGAACAGATCCAGATAGCCGTACTTGCCGCCAAATTTGAATTCGTCCCAGCAAGGTTGGGTCACGGTTTCGAACACGGATTCCTGGGGACCCCGCTGGAACGTATTGATGTACGACGGTCTGCTCACCCCGTCGGCGTGATTGCCGAATCCGAACCAATTGTCGACGTCGAGGATCCAGTGCATGCCGTAGATGTCCGACGTGCCGTAGGTGTTGCGCAGCTCCTGGTAGATCGGATCCGATCCCACCTTGATGTGATTGTCGAGCGGCGACGGATAGGCGCTGGGCAGATCCAGCTCGGGGGCGTACGTGGCAGGGTGATGGGCGTTGTAGGTGCCCGTCGTCGGCTGATCGACCGACCTTGGGATGATGTTGCGTTCCAGGCTTGACCAGGCCGCGTCCAGGTACGACCAGTCCTTGGACACCTTGCCGTAGACCGCCTCCAACCAGACGTAGTAGCTGTAGGCCTCGGAGGTGGTCTCGTGCCCATAGTCCGGGGCCTCGGCGTTCAGGGTTTCGATGGCGTGGTAGGGCACGCCTTCTGGGCTGAAATACCCGTTGGCTGGTTTGTGGATGTCGTTCCACAACGCCACGAACCTATCCAGATAGCCGTTCCCGGTCTTTGCCTCGAACGGCCGATAGACGACCGGCCGGGGCGGCGCGGGCTCCTCGACGATCGCCGGGGGCACGCTGACAGGCGCAACCGCGACCGGGGCCGGGCGCGGCGGGGGCGCTTGCGGCCGCGGCAGGCACGCTCCGCTCCCAACCCAGATCGACAGAAGCCCCAAACGATGCAGTCTGGCCAAACTCAGTCCTCCTGTTACGTTTTTGAAGGCGACAGCCAGTGCGTATTNNCGGGGCGGGCCCACCGGGAGGAACACCCGCCCGGCCGCCTTTACCCCTTGCAGATGAACGCGACGTTGTCGACGGCGAAGTCGTAGTCGGCGCCCTGCACCTGGGTCTGCCACTGCAAGCCAAACAGCTTCGCCGGCTCGATGTGCGCCCGACGCGGGGAACCCCAACCCTCCATCTGGCGCATGTCGCGGAAGGGAAACGTGTACCGCTGCCACTGTTCGGTCAGGTTGATGTCCATGCCGAAATCGTTGAAGCACTCACCGCACACGCCACCTTCGGGATCGGTGCTGACATCCGGCACTTTCAGGCGAACCTTTCCCGTGGTCCCCGGGGCCCGTTTCGCGAAGAACGTGATCCCCTGGTATTTCGAGGCATCGTAGCTGCCCTTCGGATCGACGAAGTTCAGTCCCACCGCTCCGAAGACGATCGAGGCGGTGCCGATCTTGCCCTTGACCTCGCCCGCGAATTTCGAGTTGTAGCCTGGTTCCGAAGGCGTGAAGGTGCCGCCCTGCTCCCCCGCCTCCGGCCACACTGTGGAGCCGACCTTGTCGACGTACGTGTACCAGTAGCCGCCACGGCCATCGATGACGTTGTTCTGGTTGTTGTTGTCCTCGAAGTCGTCAATCACGCCTTCGGGTCCGCATTCTTTGAGGGCGCCTCCCGCCGCGCTGGTCGGCTGCGCACCGGGGGCCACGCAGCCAGCGGCCGCTGTGGCGGCGCCCGTGAGCAGGAAAAGAACGATGAATCGGGGATCTCGGGTCGTCGTCATTGGCTTCTCCCAGGACAAGCGGAACGATGAAGGGTGTACCGCGCGGTGATATCCGGTGTGCCCGTGGCCCGTCAAGCGCCGTTGCGCATCCGTGAGAACGCGGTCATGTCACACGATCTGAGTCGAGAACCGGGGAAGCTGGCGCAACAATCGACGGCAACCACGGGGGCGGGATGCGCTACTTCAGCTCTTGGTCGATCATTTCCTTGAACTTGTCGAACGGCTGCGCGCCAACCAAGGCCTTGCCGTTGATGAAGAACGTCGGCGTTCCGGTGGCGCCAATCGATCCCCCGAGCTTCGCGTCGTCAGCCACTTGCTGCTTGAACTTGCCGGAATCCAAGGCGGCCTTGAACTTGGACATGTTGAGGCCGATGTCCTCGGCATACTTCTCGAGGGCGGGCCGGTCCAGGGCCTGCTGATTCGCGAACAACTTGTCGTGATACTCCCAGAACTTGCCTTGCTCGTGAGCCGCCAGCGAGGCCTCGGCCGCCAGCTGGGCCTTGTCGTGGAACGGCAGCGGGAGCTGCTTGAAGGCAATGCGGACCTTGTTCTTGTAGGCGTNNTCCGAGAAGGCGACGATGGTGACCTTGGCGGAGTTGGAGCCCTTGATCGGCGCCTTGCCCAGATCGATCTTGACCGGGCCCGCGGCCGCCGCCGGCGCCCCCGCCGCGGGCGCGGCCGGAGCCGCCGCGATGTTGTCGGCCATCAGCTTGGCGTACAGCGCCTCCGGCTTGGTGCCGCTCTTGAGGAGCGCGTCGGCTTTCTTGATCTCCTCGTCGATCATGGTCTGGAACGCGGGCAGGGGCTGCGCCCCCGATAGTTCGCGCCCGTTGATGAAGAAGGTGGGCGTGCCGTTCGCACCGACCGCGCTGGCCAGGGCCTGGTCGCTCGCGAGCACCTTGTCGGTCGTCGGATCGTCGATGTCCTTCTTCCATTTGGCGACGTTGAGTCCGGCCTCTTTGGCGTACTTTTCGAGATCGGGCGCGGTCAGGGCCTGCTGGTTCGCGAACATCTTGTCGTGCAGCTCCCAGGCCTTGTTTTGCTTTTGGGCGGCGATGAAGGCCTTGGCGGCGTCCTTGGCGTGCTCGTGGAAGGGCAGGGGCTGGTTCACGAATACGAGCTGCACGTCCTTGGGGTACTTCTGCATGAACTCTTTGACCGTCGGAATCACGCGTCCGCAAAACGGACACTGAAAATCGCTGAACTCGACGATGGTCACCTTGGCGTTCTTCGCGCCCTG
>PMNO01000434.1 GCA_003161835.1 Myxococcales bacterium
GGCGGCGGCTGGTAGGCGCGCACGACCGATCGCCCGCGCCCCGAGCCGCAATCGGGGCGTGGGGCTCGTCGTCTTGGGCTAGCCGTGCCGCCAGGCCGAGGGCGTCACCCCCGACGTGTCCAACACAACCGCGCTGTCCGTCGCCTGCTGGGCGCTGCTTGCGNNCCGCCCACGTGATATTCGCCGAGTGCCCGACGCATCCGATCGATCGCTTCGTCACGCGTGGCCGCAAAGGCAGCCAGCTTCGAAATCATCGGATCGTAGTGAACGGAAATCACGCTGCCCGCCGTCACGCCCGAATCGTCGCGAACACCCGGCCCGGCCGGCACGCGCAGCGACGTGATGGTCCCCGGCGACGGCAGAAATTTCACCGGGTCCTCCGCATAGATCCGACATTCGACCGCGGCGCCACGGCGCGGGATCTGCTCCTGCGACAACGGCAAGGGCGCGCCCTCGGCCACCGCGATCTGCCAGCGCACGAGATCCACGCCCGTGACGAGTTCGGTCACGGGATGCTCGACNNGCTTCCTCGATGACCTTCTGGTTGCGGCGCTGAATCGAGCAATCCCGTTCGTGCAAATGCACGACATGGCCTTGGGTATCGCCGAAGATCTGAATCTCGATATGGCGGGGCCGCACGATCGCCTTTTCCAGATAGACCGCATCGTCGGAGAACGCCGCCTTGGCCTCGCGGCGCGCGGCCGCCAAGGCGGCGGCCAGCTTGTCCTCGGTGTCGACCAGGCGCATGCCCCGCCCGCCTCCTCCCGCGGCGGCCTTCAACAGGACCGGGTAGCCGATGCGGGCGGCCGCGGTCTTGGCTTCCTCGACGGTGGCGAATCCCTGCCCGCCCACGCCATTGTCGCCCGGCACCACCGGGACGCCCGCCGCCTGCATCAAGGCGCGCGCGGATGTCTTGCCTCCCATGGATCGGATCGCTGAGGGTGGCGGCCCGATGAAGACCGCGCCGGCACGCGCGACCGCCTCGGCGAAGTCGCCGTTCTCGGACAGGAACCCGTACCCCGGGTGCACCGCGTCCGCGCCCGTCGCCCGCACCGCCGCGATGAGCTTCTCGACGACCAGGTAGCTTTCACGCGCGGGAGCTGGCCCCAACGCCACCGCTTCGTCGGCCATGCGCACGTGAACCGCTTCCCGATCGGCGTCGGAATACACCGCGACGGTGGCGATTCCCAATTCACGGCACGCGCGCATGACCCGACACGCGATCTCGCCCCGGTTGGCGATCAGGATCTTCCGGAAGTGCGCGCGGGACGGTGCCGACATGCGCGGATTTCAACACGGCGGACGACGAACGGCCAGACCGCGAGGCCGCGCGCGTCGGATCCCGGTGGTCAGTACCCGGCTGGAGTGCTGGGACTGCGGGGCTCCGCCGCGGCCTCCCAACCTCGTTTCGTACGCACGATCAGGTTCGACACCCCCACGTGGTGGATCTCCCGGACCTTGTGGCCGCGTTTGATGAGCCCGTCGGCCACGTCGCGCGCCGCGAACACCGCGGGTTCGACCATCAGCACGTCGGGAAACCACTGGTGATGAATGCGGGGCTCCGCGATCGACGCCTGCGCGTCCAGATTCCAGTCGACGACGTTCAGCAGCGCCTGCGCCGTCGCCGTGATGATGTTGGGTCCCCCCGCCGCCCCCGCGACCAGGCGCACGTCATCGCCGTCCAGGACGATCGTCGGCGTCATTGACGACAGGGGTCGCTTGTTCGGCAGGACCATGTTCTGGGCGCTGCCGATCAGGCCAAAACCATTGGCCACGCCCGGCTGCATGGCAAAATCATCCATCTGATTGTTGAGGACGATGCCCGTGCGGCCCGCCACCAGGCGCGCCCCGAAACCCAGATTGATCGTGGTGGTCAGCGCCACCGCGTTGCCCTGGGCGTCCACGATCGACACGTGCGTCGTGCCACCATCGCGATGCAGATCCGCCGGTGCGCTGGGGGTTCCGTAGGACTCCGCCGGTCCGACGGCGCCGTCCTTGATCCGGCGCGCCAACGCGGCGTGATAGTCGGATGACAGGAGCCGATCGAGCGGGACAGTGACGAAATCCGGGTCCCCCAGGTGTCGCGCGCGATCCGAGAACGCGTGCTTCATCGCCTCGGCCAGGACGTGCAGATAGGCCGATGATTCGCGGCCGCTCTGGACCATCTCGCCGACGTTGGGATAGCGGGCCGCCAGGATCCCCAGAATCTCGGCCAGCGCAACGCCGCCCGAGGATGGCGGAGGCATCACCGCCACGCGCAGACCCCGGTAGTTCACCTCGATGGGCTTCCGTTCGGTTGGCAGATAGCGCTCCAGATCCTCTCGCGTCATCACGCCGCCGGACTCGTTGACCGCCTTGACGATCTCACCGGCGATCTCGCCCTTGTAGAACGCGTCGGGGCCGCCCTTGCGCAGCTTGCTCAAGGTGGCCGCCAGATCCACGCGTCGGAAAGTTTCGCCCTCCGCGAGAGTCGTCTTGCCGTCGAAGATCCGCGCGTAGAGCTCTTGTTGGTTGCGCGCAGGCGACGAATCCGGCGCGCCGGGCTGCTGCTTTCCCTCCAGGACCTCCGCCAATCGCCAGGACACGCGCGCCCCGCCCGCCGCCAGCTTCTCGGCCGGCGCCACGCACCGCGAGAACGGCAACTTCCCCAGATGGCGCACCAACTCCGCCAAGCCGCGCACCTCTCCGGGCACCGCGACCGCCAGCCCCCCCTCGCGGGAAAGCTTGGGATCAGCCTTGCCGTCCTTGATGAACATGTCCGCGCGAATCCCCGATGGAGCCCTTTCTCGAAAATCCAGGGCATACAGGCGCCGCTCACGCGCGACATACACCACAGCGAAACCGCCGCCCCCGATGCCGGACGCAAACGGATGCACCACGCCGAGTGCCAGCGCGGTTGCGCAGGCGGCGTCGATCGCGTTGCCGCCCGCTTTCAACGCTGCCACGCCAATCGCCGAGGCCTGCACGTTGTCGGACGCGACGGCGGCATGGGCCGCTCGCAGAGGTGGCGGGGTGGCGGCGAAGGCCACGCCCATTCCCAGGCCGCAAAACAGATAGGCGCTCGCGACCAGCGATGCGAGGCCGAGACCACGCCTCGTCGCCCCTGATTTTTGATCCTGGATGGCCATGCCTGCAACGTGGCATATCCGGCCGACCCACGCCACCGCATCGCAAAGCTGGAAAGAATCGCCCAATGGGGCATAAGATGTGCACCTCTTCAAGGTCCCGCGCGGCATACCACTCATGGATCAAAATCCCCCCAAAGAATCGCGTCCTCCGATCAACCTCAGGATCAAGTTTCGCAGCGAGAGCATCGAGCAATTCATCGAACGGTACGCGGTCGATGTGAGCCGGGGTGGAATCTTCATTCGCACCCGCGAGCCGCTCGCGGTGGGTACCCAGCTGAAACTGGATTTCCAGTTCCAGAACGGCACCGCTCTGATGGCCGGCGACGGAACCGTCGTTTGGATTCGCGAGTTCGATCCGAATCGCACCAGCGTGCCGCCGGGTATGGGCGTGCGGTTTGACAAGCTGACGCCTGAAAGTCAGACCGTACTCGAACAGCTGCTCGTCGAGAAAGCGAAACGCGAACGCGGCGGGATCCCCGGCTCCGGTAGCCAGGGCGCTGGCGGAATCGCGGTGCGACGGCCGTCCAGCATGTTTTCTGTGCTCGAACCGCAGGCGGCGGGGGCGCCAACGACCTCCGGATCCGCCGGGCAGCAGCCCCCGGCCGCGCCGACCACGACGCAGCCACCAGGGCCTTTGAGCCCGCTGGCCGCCGTGACGGCGCAGCTCACGTCGGACTTGCAATCCAAGACGGCGCTCGGGACACCTCAGAAGGGAGCCAGGCACGACGCCACCCCGGTCCGGCCGACCGGAGCGGCGCGAAACCCTTTCGCGGCATCGGAGGCTCCCGGGGCATCCGCGCGATCAGGTGCGCCGGAGGATTCCGCGCCCTTCGATGATATCAACGACGAGCCGACGCAGATTGCGGCAAGACTTCCATCCTTCTTGTTGTCCGACGACGATGCCACCGCTGTTGCAAGTGGCCTGACGTCGGGCCCGAGCGCAAGGACAAAGGATCCGATCCCCCACC
>PMNO01000681.1 GCA_003161835.1 Myxococcales bacterium
CGCTGGGTGTTCTCGAGCTCACGGCGGGCCCGCACCTGATCGGTCACGTCCACCACGAAGACCAGGATGCCGTCGACCGGGCCGTGGCGGCTCGCGTCTCCATCTGCTCCGTCCGCCCCGCCGCGCTCGCCGTTGCCGCCGTCGCCGTCGCCGCCGTTGCCGCCAGCACTGGTGCCCCGGTCCTCGGGAAGATCGCCGCGCCCACTCCGGGTCGGCTGCCCCACCCAGTTGTAGAACCCTTCCTCGAGCGCACCACCCTTTGACCGGACGATACGCGCCGGGAACTCGCTGGCGGTGAACGGCTCCCCGGTGCGGTAGATGCCTTCCAGCAGGTCCGCGGTACCCTGCGTCTCGAGCTCGGGGAAGGCCTCGCGAAACCGGCGGCCGACCAGCGCGCGGCCGCCGACCATCTGGGTGAAGCGATCGTTGGCCAGCTCGAAGACCAGCTCCCGGCCACGCAGCACCGCGATGGACGCCGGCGCCTCCATCAAGAACGACCGCAGCCGCCGCCGCTCGGCCTCGATCCCCGCGCTCACCAGCTTGCGCGTCCGCGACCGCTCGAGCTGTGCCGCCACCCGCGCCACCAGCTCCCGCGAGGCAAAAGGCTTGACGAGGTAGTCGTTGGCGCCCACGCGGAGGCCCTCGGTGGTGGCCTCCTCGCCAGCCCGCGCGGATAGCAAGATGATGGGGAGGTCGGCCGTCTCGCGCTCCGCCCGCAGCGCCCGCACCAGCCCGAACCCGTCGAGGTTCGGCATCATGACATCGCTCAGCACGAGGTCGGGCCGCGCGCGCCGGATCGCGCGCAGCGCCTCGGTTCCGTCAGCCACCGCCTCCACCTGCCAGTTGGCCCCGAGAATCCGCGCCACGTACTGGCGCATGTCGGCGTTGTCGTCGGCGAGGAGGACGCGCGCCCGCACCCCCGGCGCCCCCGTTCCCCCCGCTGCCGCGGGATCCCCGCCGTACTCGGCGTCGGAGGCCGGTGCCGGAACCCACTTCAAGGCCTCCTCGACGAACGGGCTCGCCCCGAGCTCCGTCGACGGAAGCGAGCGGGCCGCCCCGACCCGATCGGACGGCAGGTGCGCCGAGCCCGTCGGGATGCGCACGGTGAAGGTGGTTCCGACCCCGACGGTGCTGGTGGCCGCCACCGTCCCCCCGTGGAGCCGCACCAGCTCCTGCACCAGCGCGAGCCCGATCCCCGTGCCCTCGTGNNGCGTTCGACAGGAGGTTGAGCACGACCTTCTCCCACATGTCGCGATCGACGTGGGCGGACGCCGCGAGTGTGGGGGCATCCACGATCAGACGCAGCCCCGCGCGCTCGACGGCGGAGCGAAACGAGCTCGCGAGATCGATCGTCAGGCTGGCGAGGTCGGTCGGCTCGTAGGCGGCCTGCAGGCGCCCGGCCTCGATGCGGCTGAAGTCGAGCAGCGTGTTGACCAGCTTGCCGAGCCGGAGCCCATTGCGATGCACCATCTGCCAGCGCTCCACGTCCTCGGGCGGCAGGCGCTCGGCCTCGCCGAGGGCGTCCTCGATGGGCCCGAGCATCAGCGTGAGCGGGGTCCGGAACTCGTGGCTCACGTTGCTGAAGAAGGCGGTCTTGGTCCGATCGATCTCGGCCAGGGCCTCGGCCCGTCGGCGCTCTTCCTCGTAGGCGCGGGCGCTCGCCACGGCGGTCGCGACCTGGCTGGCGACGAGCTCGAGGAAGTCGCGGTACTTCCGATCGAGGCGCTGGCGCGCGCTGANNGTCCTCCTGGGGAATCGCGCGCCGAGGTCGGTCACCACCTCGGTGCCACGGCCCCGGATGACGTCCACGAGTGGCCATCCGCCGACGTACCGGTCGAGCTCGATCCGGCTCGGAGCGGCCGCTGGGGCGAGGGTGGAGGGCAGGGCGCCCGCCGACCCGACGAGCGTCGCAACCTGGTCGCCGGCCCCCAAAATTGTGGGGCTGACCGGCGCGCCGGTCGTCGCGCTGACCGGCGTGCCGGGCGCTGTGCCCGGCAGCCCGTCCGTCGCTTCATCACCAAGCAAGTAGATGCGGGCGAAGGGCAGATCGGCCCCGTTTTGCGCCAGGACCTCGGCGGCGCGGCGGCAGGCCTCGACGTCGGTCTTGGCGTCGGTGGTGCGCTCTGCCAGGGTCCGAAGCATGCGCAACCGGCGCTCGCTGTACACCCGCTCGGTGGTCTCCGTGACGGTGACGAGCACCCCGCCCACCCCGCCGCTCTCGTCCCGGATCGGACTGTACGAGAGGCTGAAGTAGCACTCCTCGGCGAAGCCGTGACGATCGAGTGGCAGCATGAAGTCGTCGAGGCCCACGGCCTGTCCACGCATCACGCCCTCGAACATCGATCCGATGATGTGCCAGACCTCGGCGAAGGTCTCGCGGGTGCCGCGACCCATCGCCATCGGGTGCTTGGTGGACCCGAGGATGGGACGATAGCCGTCGTTGTAGAACTGCGTGAAGGCGGGCCCCCACGCGATGTACATGGGAAACTTGGATTCGAGCAGAATGCTGAGCGCGGTGCGCAAGCTCTGTGGCCAGGTCGTCACCGGGCCGACCGGGGTGCGCGCCCAGTCGACGGTCCTCATGAGGGCGCCCATCTGCCCGCCGCCGGACAGCACCGCGTCGAGGGTGGCGGTTGGGTTTGTGAGGCGCGGCACCGTCATGTGATCAGCCGCATCTGGACACGGCCGAGGCGAATGTCAAGGGGCCGCGGCCGCCGCGCTTGAAAGTGGCCCTTGACGATCTCGACGTTTGGACCGAACGGCTGTTTGATGGAAGGAAAGCGGTGGGGCGAGATGGCTTGCAACGAAGAGGGAGGCGCGCCCGTAGGCACGCCTCCCTTTCCTTCCTGCGTTCCCGCTAGCTACGAGCGCTATTTCGGCTTCGCGCAGGCGCAGCCGCCACCGCACCGGCACTCGGCGCTGCAGGCGCAGCGCGCGCCGCAGTTGCACGGCTCGACCGGCGTACCGGCGCATCCACACGAGGCTGCCTGACACTGACAATGGTTCTGATTCGGCTTTTCCATCGATGTTCTCCCGTTGTGAGGCGGGCTCCATTGCCCGCTCTCACAAAGCACGACGCAGAGCGCGCCGCCGCATTACACCCCTAGTGGGACATTCGCTTGGCGGATGAGAGGGCAGGGGTGTACTTCAGATCGCATGAACGATGAGAACTCGAGCGCCGAGAACCCCGTCACGCCACAGGTAGCGGAAATCCTGGTCGCGAATCACCGCGCGTTTCTCCGCTTCGTGGAACGTCGCATCGGTAACCGGGCGATCGCCGAGGAGATCGTGCAAGACGCCTTCGTGCGAAGCCTCGACCGTGGTGACGAGATCCGCGATTCGGTCGTCGGGTGGTTCTATCGTGTGCTGCGCAACGCGGTGATCGACCACCAGCGCCGGCAAACGGTCGCGAATCGACGCCTGGACCAATTCGCGGCCGAGCTGGAGTCGAGCGGCGACGGCGGCGAAGAGCTGGCCCAGATCGCCTGTCGCTGCGTCCTCGAGCTCGCCGACACGCTCAAGCCGGAGTATTCGGATGCGCTCCGGCGGATAGAGGTCGATCAGATCGCCGTGAAGGATTACGCCGACGCGACCGGGATCTCCGCGAGCAACGCGGGGGTGCGAATCTTCCGCGCGCGCGAGGCGCTACGGAAACAGGTCGCCCGGTCGTGCGGGACCTGCGCGGAACACGGCTGTCTCGACTGCACCTGCCAGGCGTCCGCCCATCGATGACGCGGGCTCGAGCCCCGACGCGTTGAAGAACCAAGGCAGGCGCCGAAAATGGCAAGACGCCCACGCAACCTTGGGTTGCATGGGCGTCCGTCCGTCACGTGACAATCGGTCCGAGTTCGCTTCTCGTTCGCTGGCTAATCCTCGGAGTAGACCGCGTCGAGATAGGCCTTGATGGTGCCGGGGCCGGTGGTGATGAGGTTGACCCCGAGCTGGGCGCCGGTCCCTTTGTAGTCCGACGGGACACGAACGACGATGCTGGTCCAATTGCCCGGGGTGA
>PMNO01000400.1 GCA_003161835.1 Myxococcales bacterium
GTCCCCCAGGTACCCAGATCTTCGACCCAGATCTTCGTCTGAGCCGCGGCCGGTACTTCCGGCGACTTGCGCGATGATTGGCGGGAATCCAGCCCAGCGATTGCCGATGGGAAAAGCGGCCGTGGCTTGGTGTGCCTGGTGTGCGGTGGTGTTCGGTATCTTCAACCTCGGCTTACCGCATGAACGATTGCGCACGCTGGAGCGGCGCATGGAGGCGGGGGCCCAGGTGGATGCCGTGGAGGCGATTCGCGCCTATTTCACCAACGACGGTGACGAGCGCCGATACCGTGCCTATTGCGCCGCGATGCTGGGTCTGCCCTACGAGAGCTACTTTGTGCGCCCGGCCGACGGCTGGCGACGGGCCTTCTCCCGAGCCGAGACATTTCAGCCCGATGGCTGGCCCGAAATCAGTCCGGACCACAGGTTGATCCCATACCGGGATTTTCNNTGGTGGAGTATCCACCCGGCTTCTTCTTGGCAACCTTGCCCGCGGCGCTCGTGACCGGGCACGAGCGCGCCTATTGCCTCCTCTTCCAGTGCCTGATGGCGCTGGCAATTAGCGCTGCGTTGGTGTTTGCCGCGCGGGCACTGGCGACGGATTCGAACCGTGCACCCTCCTCCTGGGAGATGGCGGCCTGGGGCGCCGTGGCCACCTTGACATTGGGGGTTGTGGCGACCCATCGCTACGACGCCTCGGTGGCCCTCGGGCTGGCAATCACCGCGTGGGCGATCGCAACCAGGCGTCCCCTGGTTCTTGGAGCTGCCATGGCCGCGTCGGTCGCGCTCAAGGGTGTCCCTCTGTTGGTGATCCCTGTCCTGGTGATACACCTCGTGCGCGAACGCAAGTTCGTGGAGCTTGGCAAGGCCCTGACGGCAGGCACCCTGGTGACGCTGCTGCTTGGGCTTCCCGCCGTCTGGGTCGCCGGAGATCGACTCGTGGAGATGATCCGATATCACGTCGACCGACCTCTGCAGATCGAGAGTACAGGGGGCGCTCTCCTTGGCCTGCTGCACGCGGTCGCTCCGTCGGCCGCCATTGTGCAAAAGACCTTTGGATCGACGAACATCATCAGCCCGCTCTCGCGATATGTCCTCATCCTGTCGGCCGCGGCATCGGTCGCCAGCGTGGTGATGGTGTGCGCCGTCACCTGGGTTCGGCTCGGTGGGGCCAAGCCGAACTCCCGCCCCCGGATCACCATCGAGGGCATGGCCGCCGTGCTGGCATTGAACATGAGTGTCGGCAAGGTCTTCAGCCCCCAGTATTTGGTGTGGCTGGTGCCGATCGGGATCGCCATCTCCCTGGCCACCGACAGGTCGAGGCGACTGGTGCTGCTCTTGAGCGGGCTGGCTCTGAGCCAGGTGATCTATCCCGTGACGTACAGCGCGTTGGAGCTGCTGCGGCCTTGGGCCTGCGCGTTGGTCATCACCAGAAACGGCGTCATCCTGCTGTGGGCTACAACCCTGCTGCGTCCGTGGGCAGGGAGCGAGCGCGAGGGGCAGGCGGCGAGCGCCGGTACACCACCGCCGGAGCGACGACGAGCGCCGCCAGAAGACAGGCGACCTCACCGATATCCGCCAGTTTCCCGAACGAACGAAGGGCCCCATTCGACGAGATGAGCAGAGAGCTGTACCCGATGATCGTCGTCGTCGAGCAGAGCGCCACCGCGCTTCCCGTCTCGACGAGGGCCCGGGCACGGCCCGCGGGCCCCTCCTTTTCGAGTCGCGCGAAGATGTTCACCGCGTAGTCCACCCCGATACCGAGGGTGATCGGCAGGACCACGAAGTTGAGAAAGTTCAGCTTCAACCCCATCGCCGCCCCGACGCCTCCCATCCACAGTATCCCCAGCGTCAGCGAGGACAGAAGCAACACCACAATCCGAAACCGGCGGAACAAGATCACGACGACCAGCACCACGCCGGCGAATGCGATTCCCGTTGCGATGGGCCCGTCGTGGCCAATCGACCGCAACATCGCCGCGAACAGCGACGGCTGTCCCGCCGCATCGACGATCGCGCCGTTGGGCAAATGAACGCCCTTCAGAACCTCCGAGAGCCTGATGAGGCTGTGCCCGTCCCAGTTGGCCCAGACCCGGATCGGAAAGATCAGAGCCAGCCTCCCCACGGTTCCGTCCACCTCCCGGAACCGGCGCACGATGGCCTCGGGAAGGTCAGCCAGCGCGAGCACCCGCAAATTCAGCGGAGGCGTCCATTCTTCGATCTGCTTTCGCTCCTCCGGAGACGACAGCTCGATGGTCCGGTCCGAAAGCAGGCGCCGGATGTCCTCGATCACCGCGAGCTTGGCCACCTGCTCCGTGGGCAGATAGTCATACACTGTGGCGACCGCGGAGAGCAGGCCTCCGGTGGGCTCACCCGCGGTCACACGGCGCGCGCATTCGCGGGTCAAACTCTGCAAATCGCGGGACCGCGGATCCCCGGCGCGGGACAGCCCGTCGGCGCAGTCCTTGGCCAGCAGCGCCCGAGCGTAGGCCGGCGCGTCGCTGGGAACGGGAACCAGCGCGACGCCCACCGGCGCCAGATCTTGAGGAAAGATCCGACCGACCCGGACGTAGAGATCTCCCACGCCATGCGTGCGGCTTTCCTGATTGCGCAACTTCGAGAAGTCATACTCGAACGGATCGCGAATCAGGGGTGCGAGCCGCCAGATCGCGAGCACCAGGGCCACGGCCACGAATCCGAAGGCTCCGCGACGCGCCCCGAGCAACCATGCCGCCGCGCGCACGATTGACCGGGGCCGCCCGCTGGACGCTCGCTCGCGCGGTCGCGGTGGCCGCAGACGCTCCCAGAAGACAATCAGGGCGGGGCCGTAGCTGTACGTCAGAATCCAGCAAAGCACCATCCCGATGCCACCAAACTCACCAAACTGACGAAAGCCGCGAAAACCGGTAAAAGCCAGGCTGCCGTAGGCGATTCCGGCGGTCAAAGCACCCGTGAGCGTGGGCCTCGCGGTGCGGGCGATCGCCACCCCGAGCGCCTTCTCAGGGGTTATCTCGGGATCGTTGAGCCGCTCCTCGCGGTAGCGAGCGAGAAGAACGATTCCAAAATTGATCCCGTTGCCCAGGATGATTGAACCCAGGAAGGCGGTATTGGTGTTGAGATAGCCAACGGTGACCCCGGCGATCCCAAAAGACATTGCCGCCCCCAGCAAGGTGNNAGCTCGATGTCCGATTTCAGGGCGTCGTGTTCCTCGATCGCACTCGGCACATCGCCCGTCACGTGCGCGGACACGCCAAACGCCTCCGGTCGGGTTTGATCGATCGCCTTTTGAACGTTGTCGCGGATGGTGAATCCCGATGAGTCGCCCATTCCGGACGAGTTGGTCCAGTTCACGATCGCGAGCAGACGGCGATCTTCGCTTTCATAGTACCCGCTCGCGAAACGGCCACCATTGGCGGCATGCCCCTTCAGCCTTTCATTCAACAGCTTCAAGTCTCTGGCGGGATCGTCTGTCTCCTCGCCCAGGCTGTCGTCGGCGAAGGAGAGGAAGGCCGGGCTCTTCGCGGCCGCGATCAACTTCCTCAGATCGTCCTGGACGCGCCTGAGATCCTTCAGATCCGCATAAAGGGCGCGGTTGGCCTCAAAAAAAGAGCGACTCGCGTCGGCGCGATAGTCGATGGCGCGCAGATCCTTGCCGACCAACGGCTGCAGATTCTTGACCAACGCCTCGGCGAAGCGCTCGTTGGCGGCCGGATCCCGCCCCTCCACCGCCACGATGAGGTTCGATGCGCCTCCCACCCGCTCCGCTATCTGCTTGAGCTCCCTCACCTCGATATCGTCTTGCGGCAGAAGCTCCGCGAAATCCGAGTGCAACTCCAT
>PMNO01000058.1 GCA_003161835.1 Myxococcales bacterium
GGGCTCCTCTCCCATCTCAAGCGGCCTCACGGGATAGCGCTGCTGGCCATAGTTGTGTTCGGACTTGGGTGGTTGATATGGACCTTCGTCGTCTGGTGACCAACGGAGGCTCGAATGAGTTTCGAACAGGACTTGATCCATCGGCTCGAGGCGGCGGATGCCGTCGAGCTCGCTCAACTCATCGCGGGCGCTACCGCCGAGGAAGAGCGTGTCCTCCGCGTTCACCTCGGTAACGAGCGGTTTCGTCGGATGCGCGAGAGGGTCGCGCTACGGGGCCTGACCGGCCGGAAGCGAGCGGTTCAGGGAAACGTGGTTGTGATTCACGGGATCATGGGAGCCGAGCTCTCCGCCTATCAACCCGGCGACGATGATCTCCTTTGGGTCAGCATCCCGCGCATCATCTTCGGCGGCCTCGACCGGCTCCGCCTCACCGCCGACGGGGTGACCGACGCGACCCCGGGTTGGAAGGTGCGGGCCAGCGGCATCCTCAAAAAGTACTACGGGGAGCTGCTGTTGTGGTTGGCGGACGATTGGACGGTCAAACCGTTCTTCTTCGATTGGCGCAAGAGTCTCGACCTCGCCGCCGCCGATCTGAACGATCGCATCATCGAGTGGTTTGGAAAGGGCAAGCCCGTTCATCTGGTCGCGCACTCGATGGGCGGACTGGCCGCGCGCACCTTCATCGCCAACCATTCGGAGACTTGGAAGGGGATGTGGGACGAACCTGGCGCAGGTCGGATGGGGGGGCGGCTGGTGATGTTGGGGACCCCCAATCACGGCTCGTTCGCCATGGCTCAGGTGATCACCGGGATCGAGCCTTTGGTCAGGAAACTCGAGAAGGCGGACCTCGCCCACGATCTCCCCGCCTTGCGACAGATATTCAACACCTTCCCCGGATCGTTGCAGATGCTCCCTTCGCCCTTCAAGTACGGGAGCCTTCGACCGCTCTACGACGCCAAGACGTATGGGCCCCTGGGGATCTCGCAGAATCATCTCACCGCCGCGCTCGACCATCACACCAAGTTACAAGCGGTGATCGAGCCTGATCGGATGACCTACGTCGCTGGCTATAACCAACCTACCTTCGGCTACGTCGATCCGACGCTGGACGCGATGTCCAACGTCAATGCCTATGCGGTGACCAAGGAGGGCGATGGACGCGTCCCGCATACCCTCGGACTTCTGGACAAGGTGACGACGTATTTCGTTGAGACGGATCACGGGGGGCTGTCCGAGAAGAAGCCGGTCTTCTCGGTCATCAGCGATCTCCTCGATCACGGAAAGAGCAACGTGTTTCCGACCAAGCTCCCCGTCGCGGCGACGTCGCCCCGAGGGGACAGACAGCGGGCGCTTCGGGCGGCGCTCTCGGCGACGGTCGACAAGGAGATGGCGCAGGTCGAGGCGATGGCCGCACGCCGGAAGCCGCGCGCCGTAATGGCGCCGACGGAAGTGACCGAGGACGATCGGCGCGCGGAGGAGCTCATTGTGCGAGGGGTCCTGGGGGGCGGAGCCGGTCTCGAGCGCAACGCACCGCCACCGGTGCTCTCCGCCGGGGCGGCGACCGGTGGGCGGAGCCGCGTGCGCATGGCCCGCATCGCTGTGCGGCTGGTGCCCGGATCGATCGAATCGGTGGATAGGCTGGCCATCGAGGGATGGCCGGTGGATGCGGTGGCCGTCGGTCACTACATCGGCGTGCCGCCTCAGGCAGCGGAGAAGGTGATTGATGACGCGCTCACNNGCGGGCGCCCGGAAAGGGGTGTCATCGCTGAGTTCACCGACCGGGGAATCCTGCGCGGTGCCCTGGGCGAGCCGTTCTTCATCAACGATCCCCGGCCCTCCAAGACTAAGACCGGCGGACGCTCGATCTGCGTCGTCGGCCTGGGAGAGCCGGGCCATCTGGGGGTCCCCGAACTCACCGTAGCCGTCCGCGAGCTCTGCTGGTCGCTTGGTCGCCTCGGAAAGCAGCACCTCGCGACCGTCCTCATCGGCGCGGGACCGGGGAACCTCTCCGTTCCCGACGCCGTCAATGCTTGGATGCGGGGTGCCCGCCGCGCGCTGGTGGAGGGCGGCCCACAGCGGGGGGCTGCGCGCGCTTCCCACATTGGCTCCGGACTTCGGCGAATCACCTTCGTGGAATGGGATCCCGGACGGATCCCCGAGATTGCGGAGGCGCTCGAGGCGGAGCAGAGCCGGCAACGCGGTGCAGGCCTCGACATCGTGCTAGCCCTTCCCACCATCGCCGAGCAGACCCACTGGACCGCCCAGCGGCGCAGAGCCCAGGCACGCCGCCGTTCCAATCACGTCGACGCGCGCGCGAACGGGAACGCTGATCCGCCACCGACGGTGGTCACCGTCAGCCAGGACAAAGAGGGATATGTATTTGCCGCGCTGACGGAGAGCGCCTCCGTTCCCGAACGGGCGGTGGCCGTCGATCACGCGCTTGTTCTCGAGGCCAACCAGCGGCTCGCGAGCGCCAGCGATACCCTCCAGCAGCGGAGCTTCGGACGCACCCTGCTGAACCTGGTCGTGCCACACGATTTGAGGCCCCACTTCCGCTCGTCGGCTCCCCTGGTCATGGTCGTCGACGCGACCACGGCGCGGCTTCATTGGGAGATGATGGCGGACGGAGAGCCTGACGGTGAGGCGTCCGATTCATTCCTGGCAACTGGCCGCGGCTTGACGCGGAGGCTGCGGACGGCGTTTGCGCCTCCCCCCGAGCCACCTCCACCGGCCGCGCGCACCCTGCGGGTGTTGGTGGTCGCCGACCCGGCCGGCGATGCGCGGCTGCCGGGTGCCGCCCGCGAAGGGATGGAGGTGGCCAATCTGTTCGAACGGTTCAACGACGTATACGCCTCCGGCGGTCATCACGTCGACGTGACGCGCCTCTTCGGACCGGAGGAGGCGTCGCGGCTCAGCGTGCTGGTTGCGCTCACGGAGAGCCGCTACGACGTCCTTCATTTCGCGGGTCACTGCGTGTTCGATCCCGAAAACGTGTCGGAGTCGGGGTGGATCTTCACCGGCGGCAAGCGGCTCACCGCGCGCGAGCTCAATCGAATCGACCGAATCCCGCCCTTCATATTCTCGAACGCGTGCGAGTCGGGCATCACGCCGGAGCGGGCGACGGCGCGACCGATCGCCGCCGCGCCCAGCTTTGCAGAGGCCTTCTTCGCGCGCGGGGTCAGCAACTTCGTTTGCACGGCCTGGGAGGTCGACGACGAGGCGGCGCTCCAGTTCGCCACCGGGCTCTACAGCGAGTTGCTCGGCCTGCAGAACGGGCAGAA
>PMNO01000506.1 GCA_003161835.1 Myxococcales bacterium
TACGGCGTCAACACGCTGCCGGCCGTCCGCATCGTGGCGCCGAGCGGACAGATTGTTCGCCGCTTCGATACGATGGTCGACGTGCCCACCTTCCTGTCGGGTCTCGCCGACGGCCGGCGCGGGACAGCGGCCACGACGGACTAGTACGGGCGCGAGGCGACTACGGTCTGGGGGGCNNGGCGTGGCGGGCGGCGGATAGGTCGCCCCCGACGGCGCCGGGATGTACGCGGTCCCCATCGGGGGCGGACCGAAGCCGGGCTGCAGCTCGTACATGTGCGTCGGCTGATACTTCATGATCCAGAGAAAAGGAACGAGCAGAAAGATGCCGCCGATGAGCGGCAACACGTCGAGCTCCTCGCTGCGCGCGATCGTCACGTCGAGCGGCTGGTAGCCTGGGTATTCCAATCTCACCTGGGTCGTCGAGCCGACGATCTTCGTGTCGGTCATCGCATAGGGTGTCGAGCCCGCCACCGCGCCGTTCAGAAGGATGCGGGCCCCCGGAGGCTGGCTCTGAATGATCGTGGTGCTGGCGCACCCGACGAGCGCGGACAACGTCACCACGGACACCCATGGAAAGAAGCGCGCGATCCTGAGGCGAAGGAGGCTCATGGCCGCGAAGAGTAGTGGTCGCACGGGACGGCGTAAAGCCAGCCTCGCGGTCGGCCGCCCGGTATGGCCGTCGGCTGGCGAGGGTGGTTGGCGGGATCCCGCATCAGGGGCGAGGCGCCGTCCGGCGCAAGGCCAGGTGACTCTGACCGAAAACGCCGGCCTTGGACGACAAGGCGAGCTGCCCTTCGAGCTCGCCCGCCCCACCCACCCGCACCGATCCATGCGCCGAGAAAGTCCGATCCGCCGGGCAGCGGCATGAAAGATCGAGCGTGCCCGCGGGGGTGACGCGACCCGCGAGGCGGAAGCTTTCCTGGGCGGCGCCGTTGAACATCCAGCCGGACGCCGCGCCGTCACCGGCGATCTGCAGGTAGAGCCTGCCCTGCTGTTGCTTGCCGGGGTCGTTCCAGGCGCCCTCCCACGCTCCCGCAAGCTCGGCGGGTCGTGGGGCGTCCGGGATGGCTTGCGCAGAGCCTTCAACCCCGGCGCGGTCCGGGGTCGGCGCGGGCACCATGCCTGGCGCCGGGGCGCGCGTCGCGGCCGGGTTGGGGTTGCCCGCGAGGGCACCACCCGCCGAACGTGTGGACGCGGAGGTCTTCTTGCCGTGCGTTCCGGCGCGGCTCTTGGAGGCCTCGCCGATGGTCGTCACGGGGCTGGGAGGCGCGGTCTTGCCATGAGGAAGAGAGGCGCTGCCGTCCACCGCCGGAGGCGCGAGAGCCACGGGAGCCAAGGCGACTGCGGCCAGCCCAGCTGCTTGGACGCCCGGCTCCGCGCCCTTGCTCTGCGCGCCCAGCGATGGATCGCTTCCGGAGCGGGTCCTTGCTCCCGGGCCCATCCGAGCCACGCCCATCGCGACCAGCACGGCAACCGCCGCGACCGCCAGAGCGCCGACCACAATCGTCCGGGGCGAACGTTTTCCGTTCGCGCTCGCCTCATCACCCTCGGAGACGACCACCTGCCCGGTGGCCTCGCCGAACGTCGTCTTGACGCGCGCGCCGGTCGCGCTCGTGGGCCGGGCGACACTCGGCGGAGGTGAGACCGGCGGCTCGGTGGTCGCGCGCGCGACGATCTGTCCCAGCGTCTGAGCGACCTCGCCCATGTGGGCCGGGCGCGCGGCGGGATCCTTTTGCAGGAGGGAGGCGCACAGCTCGGCCAGGAGCGGCGGAACCGCGGGGTTGAGCGCCCGCACGTCGCGCGGCAGCTGCGTGAGATGCGCGACCAGAAGATCGCCGAGCGCCTCGTGCGCGAAGGGAGGCTGGCCGGTCAGCATCTCGAACAGCACGCATCCGAGCGAATAGAGATCGGTGCGAAAATCGATCTTGCCCGAGTCGCGACACTGCTCGGGCGACATGTACAGGGGCGTCCCCATCAAGGACCCCGTCAGCGTCTGGTGGACCTGCTCGGCGCGAAGCTCGCCGGCCAGCTTCGCGATTCCGAAGTCGACCAACTTGACCGATTCGGACGCGTCGACGTCGACGAACACATTCTCCGGCTTGAAGTCACGGTGAATGATGCCCTTGGCGTGCGCGGCCCCGAGCGCCGAGGCCATGCCTTGCGCCAATCGGGCCGCCGTGACCGGGGGAAATGGCCCTGTACGCGCCAGGTGCGCGGCGAGCGTTTCACCCGACAAGTATTCCATCACGATGTACGGGCGTCCTTCGGGGTCGACCTCGCAGTCGAAGATCTGCACGATGCCCGGGTGTGCAATCGCCGATGTGGCGCGCGCCTCCATGAAGAAGCGCTCCAGCAATTCAGGCCGCCCCATCAAGCTGCGCGCGAGCAGCTTCAGCGCGGCCTTGCGCTTCAGGTGCCGATGCTCGGCCAGGTAGACCTCGCCCATCGCGCCGGCACCGAGCTGGCTGATGATGCGGTAGCTGCCGAGGATCGCGCCTACCAAGGGACGACTCGCGGGCGGGGACGCGCCGCAAGGGGACGCGTGCTTCGGCGCCAGACCCCGCGCGGTTTGCCCATGGGCAACATTGTATCNNGGGGGGGCGGAGGAGGCGGTTTGAGCGTTTTTGTGTGGGGTGCGATTTTTTCGGTGACACTTTCGCGCGCCCCCGGCGTTTCCCTTCACGAGACCCACCCATGATCGACATCGCACAGTCCTATCGACAGTACGGACCGCTGGTTCTGCGGCGCTGTCGAAGGCTGCTGCGGGACGACGCGCGGGCCCTGGATGCGATGCAGGACGTGTTCGTCCAGGCCTTGCGGAATCGCGACCGATTAGATGACGTGGCGCCGGCGGCCTTGTTTCTGCGCATGGCGACCCACGTCTGTCTCGATCGTCTGCGCTCGGCCCGGCGCCGCCCGGAGGACGCGGACGATCGGATGTTGATGGAGATCGCCGCGCAAGCCCCGGATGGCGAATCGCGCTCGGCGGCGCGCCGCGTTCTGGACAGCATCTTCCGCCGCGAAGCCGAATCGACCCTGATCATCGCNNGGGATCCGCAAGCGCCTCAGGACTCTGCGCGCGCGTCTGCCCATGACCGAAGGAGTAAACCCATGACACCGAACGAGAAGCCCGAGCCCGTTCCCGAATGGCTGGTCGAACGCCTGGCCGCGGGTGAGCTGCCGCCTGCGCGCGCCGACGAGGTGCGCAGGCGGCTGGCGCGCGAGACCGATGGGGCGGCGCGCCTGGCGCGCATCGCGACGTCGAACGACGAGCTCCTCGCGGCGCATGCACCGGCCATGATTGCCGACGAGGTGCGCCGCCGGTTGAACGCGGCGTCGAAGCCCGCGCGGACGCCTCGGCAGTGGGGCGTGGCGTTCGGCGTGCCGACGCTGGCGCTGGCGGCCCTGGGCCTGGCGTTGTGGCTACGTCCGACGGGTCACGCCACGCTCGATGGCGCCACCGGCGCCGATACCGCCGAACAAAGCGAACGCCCCAAGGGCCTGCGTCCCGCTCTCCGGGTCTACCGGCAAGCGGGGGAGAAGGTGGAACGCCTCCGGGACGGCGCCGTCATGCACGCGGGCGAGCGGATCCAGCTGGCCTACGTCGCAGCGGGACATCGTTTTGGCGCCGTCCTGTCCGTCGACGGCACCGGGCAAGTGAGCTTCCACTTGCCGGCTGCCGGCCCCGCCGTCGAACGTCTGCGCCCCGATGGCGAGGTGGCGTTGCCCGAGGCGTTCGAGCTGGACGCCGCGCCCGGCTTCGAACGCTTCGTCTTGATCGTCGGCGACGCGTCCTTCGATGCCGCCACCTTGGCCGACGTGGCCCGCGGCGTGGCTGCGCCGCCCGCCGGAACCGTGGCGACGTCATTTACCGTACGCAAGGAGTCTCTGTGATGACACGCCAGCGTTCTTCTCTTGGCTCTTCCCCGATCTGGGCCGGCATCGTGTGCCAAACCATCGCGCGATGGGTCCTCTGCGCCCTGGTGATGGCTGCGGTGATCTCCATCGCGTCGACCTCACGCGGGGCCGAGCTGGCCCAGGCGACCGCCCCCCGCGAGAAGACGGTGGTGCGCCGCTTCGCGCTCATCACCGGGGCCAGTCAGGGAGGAAGCGATCGGGTGCCCCTGCGCTACGCCTCATCGGACGCCCGGGCGCTTCGCCACGTGCTCTCGGATCTGGGCGGCCTCGCGGAGGCCGAGACGGTCCTCTTGCTGGACGTGAATCGCGCCAGGATGCGGGAGGGGTTCGACAAGGTGAAGCAGATGATCGCGGCCGTCCACGCGCCCGACTCCCGGACCGAGGTGATCTTCTACTACTCGGGTCACTCCGACGAGCAGGGCCTGCTGCTGGGCACCGATCGTGTGACGTACACCGAATTGAAAGCCTGGGTCGAGGAGACCGGCGCCGACGTGCGCATCGCGGTGTTGGATTCGTGCGCGTCGGGTGCGCTCACCCGATCCAAGGGCGGCGTTCATCGCCCGCCGTTCCTGGTCGATACGTCGTCGACCGCGCGCGGACACGCCTACCTGACGGCGAGCGCCGAGAACGAGGCCGCGCAAGAGAGCGATCGCATCGGCGCCGCCTATTTCACGCACTACCTGGTGTCGGGCCTGCGCGGCGCCGCCGACGTCAGCCACGACGGTCGCGTCACCCTCAGCGAGGCCTATCAATACGCGTTCACCGAGACGCTGGCCCGCACCGAGGCCACGCGCGGGGGGCCGCAGCACGCGAGCTACGATTTTCAGCTTGCGGGCAAGGGCGATCTGGTGATGACCGACCTGCGCGCCACCACCGCCAGCCTGGTCTTGCCGCCCGAGATGGCCGGGCGCGTGTTCGTGCGTGACACCGATGGGCAGCTCGTCGCCGAGGTGCACAAGCTCGCCGCTCAGCCCATTCTGCTTGGTCTCCCAGCCGGCAAGTACCGTGTGACGCTGGACGAGGCGCGCCGGCTCTCCGAAACGACGGTGAATCTGGCGGTGGGGCAGCAAAGCACGCTCGACCCAGCGCACCTGGTCGCCATCGCGTCGCTGCCGACGGTGAGGCGCGGTGCCGGTGAGGCCGACGGCCCGGTGATCGAGGGGCAGGAGACGCCGCCACCCGTTCATCCGGTGAACGTATCGCTGTTCTTTGGAATGGTGGACGGAAGCCCGCCCGCGGAGAACAACTTCGTCCTGGGCTTTGGGGCCCGGTCGGCGCGCTTGCGCGGGCTCTCCTTGACGCTCGCGCAATCCGTCGACGGTGACGCCTCCGGCATGGAACTCGGGTACTTCGGCAGCCTGAATCGCGGCAAGCTCAAGGGCGTTCAGCTGGCGGGTTTTGCAAACCTGACGCTGGGCTCGGTCGAAGGGCTCCAGCTCTCTGGCATCGTCAACTCGGCCGGTGACAACCTGCGGGGCGCCCAGGTGGCGGGCGTGGTGAATCTGGTTGGGGGCGATTTCGTCGGCCCGCAGATCGCGGGCGTCATCAACGCGACGGGTGGAAGCGGTCGCGGCGTTCAGCTCGCCGGGGTGGGCAACGCCGCGCGGGGAGACCTTCACGGCGTACAGCTGTCCGGCGCCGTCAACGTGGCAGGCGGAGATCTGCACGGCCTGCAGCTGACGGGCGCGGTCAACCTGGCGCGCCAGATCGAGGGCCTGCAGCTCGCCGTGCTGAACATCGCGGGCGACGTGACCGGCACGCAGCTCGGCCTNNTCGTCGAACGAGGTCGGCGCGACGATGATCAGCGGCCTGCTCGGGACGCGACGGGTGTACACGCGGCTGGGCCTGGGCGTCATGGGCGCGCCCGGAGATCTGCCGGGTGGCCGTCTCGTGCTGGGGGGCTCACCGGCGGACAGCCCGCAGCAGCTCTTGCAGTGGGGAATGGGCGGGCGCTTCAGCTTTGGCGAGCGCTGGTTCGGCGAGGCCGAACTCTTCGGCACCCAGTTCTGGAGGGCCAAGAGCGGCGCCCTGTCCGAGTTCCGCGTTGGCGCGGAGAGCCGCCAGCAGAACGCCGTGGTCGGCAGCTTGCGCCTGCTGGCGGGGGTTCGCCTGACGTCGCTCATCAGCGTGGTCTTCGGGCCCAGCTACAACGTGTCGACTGGCTGGAGCGGGACCGATCTGGTGACCGGCAGCGGCGTCGGTGAATCNNTGGGGCGGTTCAGATGCCCGTCGTGCTATGAGCATCAACTAACGGTGTTTGGAGAAGGTAACCGTGAGGAAGAAGGAGGGATCAGTTCGGACTCGGGCGCCGCGGTCTCCACGGCACTCCAAGGAGACGACCCGCGAAGCGGTGTCGGGGCCCGAATTTTGAGTCAACGAACCGGGCTGCCTTGACGGCGGTTCTGTCCGCATGGAGTCGGGTGTCTTGATCCCGGCACGGGGGGCGGGAATGCCCGCGCCGGTCAGGCGTGGACCTCGGCGGTGGTTCAAGGGGGTCGGGGTGTTGTTGTTGGGTTCGGTCATCACCTATGCGGTCATACATATTCGCCCTCAGCCATGGTTCCCCCACGTTCTCCGTCGGGGCACGGTGGCACTGCACAGTCGTAGGCCGCTGCCGCCGAACGCCGCGGCGATTCTGGGCGATGTCGAGCAGCGGCTCGCACGTTCGCCGCTCTATCGCCGCGATCGGGTGTACGACGTCTTCCTCTGTGACTCCGCCACCGTGTACGACTTCTTCGCCTTCCCCCACCGAGGCACCGGCGGAGAGACATTNNTGTTTGGCTGGGAAACAATTCTTTCATCCGACCCGCTCGCTTCGAGGAAAATCGATTGATTGGCCCCTCGGGCCGAGATGTACCAGGCGAACGATCGCTGGCATATTTCCTCGCGCACGAGGTGGTTCACGCCATGACGGCCGACGCCGTTGGGACCTGGCGCTATCTCCGACTCGAGCGCTGGCGGCAAGACGGTTACGCGGACTACGTTGCCAAAGGTGGGGCCTTCGACTTCGCTGGCAGGCTGCGCGGATTTCGGGAGGGCGACCCGGAGCTGGATCCGCAACGTTCGGGACTCTACCTTCGCTATCACCTGCTCGTCGCCTATCTACTCGACCAACGTGGCATCTCCGTATCGGATCTGTTGGCGGGGTCGTATTCCGCGGGCCAGATCGAGGCGGATCTCCTGGCCGGAAGTGGGGTCGCGCCGTGACCTCGGCTATTCAAGAAGAGAATTGTTGCGATGGAAAACATTCATTGGACGGACAGCTGTCTCGGGCGCAGTTTCGAACGATGACCGAATCGGTATCAGGAAAGCAACCTCGCTGGGATGCCGCGTCCTACGACGAGAAGGCTGGTTTTGTGAGTGCCCTGGCGGGGGACGACCTGCTTTCCTTGCTGGCTGCACGACCGAACGATCGGATTCTGGACGTGGGATGCGGAACCGGCACATTGGCCTCGCGACTGATCGCGCAGGGCGTGTCCGTGGTGGGGGTGGATCTCTCGCCCGAGATGATTGCCCACGCGCGCGCGGCGGTTCCGCGCGGCCGCTTCCTGGCACGGGATGCCCAGAGGCTGTGGGTGACGCCTGATGAAGGCGCGGTCGGCGCCGGCGGCGGGGAGGGCGCGAGCGGGTTGATACCCGGGAGCTTCGACGGTGTCCTCTCGAACGCGGCGCTGCACTGGATGCCGGACATGCACGCCGCGGCCTCCGGGATGGCGTCCGCGCTGCGCCCCGGTGGGCGTTTGGTGGCCGAGATGGGGGGCGCCGGGTGCGTGCAGACCGTTCGGCGCGCGCTGGCGGATACCCTTCGCGCCCGCGGACAGGACGACACAAGGGCGGATCCGTGGGTGTTTCCCGACATCGCCACCTACGCGGGGGTTCTGGTCACCGTGGGACTGCGCCCCACGGCCATGTGGCACTTCGATAGGCCGACGCGCTTGCCGGCTCCATCCGGCCTCCGCGACTGGCTGCGGACCTTCGCGGGCACGGTATTCACGGCTCTCGGCGACGAGGCAGATGCCGCCCTGGCCGAGGTCGAGGATCGCTGTCGATCGCGCCTCTGGCACGGCGACGCGTGGGTTCTCGACTACGTCCGGCTCAGAATGGTGGCTGAAAAGCCGGCCTGATCCTTCAGCCGGTATTGGTCCGCCAGAAAACCANNCACGGGAATACGATCCGGGTGTGCCCGCAACCAATTCGTGACGTCTTCGCCCATCTTTTCACGCCGGCCGAACATCGTCGAGGAGAACACCTGGACGCCATTCCAACCGGTCAACCCTTCCGGCGGCATCATTGAACGACTTCTAGCACAGCAACGCGTCGGGGTCCCCTTGGCCGGTCTATTGCAGTAGAAAAGGGCCATGACATTGAAGCGATGGTTTGCCGCCTGCGTGGCGGTGGTGGTTCTGATCTTGGGCGTATCGATGGTGGGCGGCTACAACGCGCTCGTGGCCCTGGATCAGGCGGCGCTGGCCCAGTGGGGGCAGGTCGAAAATGTGTACCAGCGTCGGGCCGATCTGGTTCCGAACCTGGTCGAGACCGTCAA
>PMNO01000432.1 GCA_003161835.1 Myxococcales bacterium
TCGGCGACGATCAGCGTGGCGACCTCGGGGTGCTGAATTGGGCGGGTCCCAAGAAACTGCTTCAGCGTTTGCCCATCAATGAACTCGGTGACGATGTATGCGCTGGCGGCGTCGCTGCCCGAGTAGTCGAAGATCTCCAGGATATTGTCGTGCTTCAGCTTGGCTACGGCCTGTGCCTCGCGCTCCAGACGCGCCTTGGATTCTGGTTCGGACCACAAGTGCTGGTGGAGAACCTTGACCGCCACCTCGCGCTTCAGGCTCTCGTCGCGGGCGCGATACACGATCGCCATGCCGCCTTGACCGACCTCCTCGAGGAGCCGGTAGCGGGGTGGGACGCGGGTGCGCTCCGTAATCACCACGACTCCAGTGTCATAGGCGGGGGCTCGATGCCGAATATTACGCGGGTTTGCGGTCTGGGTTCAAGCGTCCCCCACCGGAAGAAAAAGTCACAGGGTGGGCGCTGCGAAGCGATCTGGATCACGAGGTTCGCCGCGCGGCATCGACCGGGTGGGCCAGGAAGTACGGAACCGCCTCCTCCATCAGATCGAGCTCCGGGTCCAGTTGCTTTCCGATCCCCTCGGTGACGGCGATCGCGATGTTGACGATCGTGAAGGTGGGATTGACACGAATGCGGTAACGGCGCAGCAAGACGAGCAGGTCCAACAAGACCTTGCCCATCTGGACCTGCCCCAGACGCTGTCCCCAGTAGCGGCCGACGAATGCGATCACCGCGGCCCGATACCGCTCGTACGCCACGGGATCGCGCGCCCCGCCGGCGCTGGCGGACATCTCGTACATCAGACGCGCCATGGTGTCGCCATCACGCTGGGCCCAGGCGGCGAAGAACCGGCCGAAATTGCGGCGGTGGTCGTCGTCCAGCTCGCCCACCAGTCCCAAGTCCACCAGGGCAATCTTTTCATCGGGCGTGATGAAGATATTTCCCGGATGGAGATCCGCGTGCACGAAACCATCCGTGAAGATCATCTTCAAGAGCACATTCAAACCCAGCCGGGCAATCCGTTTCGGATCGAACCGGGACCCACGGGTGTCCAGGATCTTCGCGCCTTCAATGAAGCTCATGGTCAAAACCCGACCGCTGCAAAGGGAGGGGACCAGGGTGGGAAAAATCACCCGATCGTTGCCCGCGAAGTTCTCGCGAAACCGGCGGTTGTTGCGCGCTTCGATGGTGAAATCGAGCTGCGCGAAAACCGCCCGGCCGAACTCATCAATCACCGCGACCGGCGAGAGATGGCGCATCGCCGGAATCGCCTGGATCACGCGCGCGGCGCCGCGCATAACCGCCAGATCGAACGAGCACAGCGCGACCACATCGGGGCGTCTGATCTTCACCGCCACGACCCGACCATCGGCGAGTCGGGCTTTGTGAACCTGGGCGACCGAGGCGGAAGCGATCGGAACGGGAGCCAGCTCCAAGAACAGCTCACCCAGAGGGCGCCCAAAATCCTGCTCGATCGTCCGGGTCGCGTCGTCGAAAGGGAACGGGCCTACATCGTCCTGCAAGTGCTGCAGCGCCTGGAAAATATGTTCCGGAACCAGATCCGGGCGGGTGCTCATGATCTGGCCGACCTTGACGAAGGTGGCTCCCAGCTCGCGAAACAGATCGAGGACGACCTGCCCGAACCAGGTCTTGCGCCGGCTCCGCCCCGCGAAGGTGGCGATGAGCAGGAGCCAGCCCAACCACCACCTCACCCCGTGCTTGAAGAGGGAGGCGCCAATCGAGAGCGCGCGACGAACAAGGCGCAGCCTCGATGGAGATTGGCGAGAACCTGGGGGGCGCGGCACCATCGGGCCAGATCTTAGCAAGAAGGTGGAAGGCCATGAAAATATCCCCGGCGGCGCGCGATGCAAGGTACGACGCAAGGTACGACAATCGACCGGTTGACCCTCCGGGCGAACCTTCCCCACACCAGCGACCCCGACTATCATTGGCCATCATGAGCGGCGATCTCGGACGAGAAGCGGCCAACGCGTTGGACTTGTGGACGCGGCGGGTGGCCGAGAGCGGACCCGGGATCGCGTTCAAGTACAAGCAGGGTGGCGAGTGGAAGGCCCTGACCTGGTCCGAAGCGGACGCGACCGCCCGGGAGATCGCGACCGGTCTGGCGGCGCTCGGCGTCATGCCGGGAGATCGGGTCTGCATCCTGTCGGACACGCGGCTCGAATGGATGCTGTGCGACGTGGCAATCCTGTTGTGCGGGGGAGTGCCGGTTCCCATCTACGCCTCGAGCACGCCCGAGCAATGCGCCTTCATCGTGGCCGACTCCGGCGCGCGGCTGGTGATCGTCGAGAATGCGGCGCAAGGGGAAAAGATGCTGACGGTGCGCAAGCAGGCCAGCAAGAAGGTCAGTGAGAAGGCCGCGACCCCGGTCGGCCTGGTGCACATCGATGGCGATGCCGTCCTCGAGCGGCCAGACGCGCTCGGGAGGACCTCGGTCAAGCTGGCCGATGTTCGCCCCCTTGGCGATCCGGGTGTCTGTTCCCTGGGGGAGCTGCGAGCGTCCGGGCGTGTCTGGCACGCCGCCAACGCGGGAGCCCTCGCCCAGCGGGCCGTCGCCATCGACCCCCAGTCGTTGTTCACGATCATCTACACCTCGGGCACGACGGGNNGGGCTGACCACCTGGTTCGCCGAATCCATCACCAAGCTGAAGGGCGACCTGCTGGAGGTCCGCCCCACGTTCATGGTGGGCGTCCCGCGGGTCTTCGAGAAGTTCTACTCCGGCGTTCAGGCGGGCCTGAGCATGGGCTCGCCCGCGAAGCTCAAGCTGATCAGGTGGGCTCTGGG
>PMNO01000224.1 GCA_003161835.1 Myxococcales bacterium
ACGCAGCGCTTGGCGTAGTGGGCGAGCTCGTGTTTCTCCTGTTCGCGCTGACGCAAATTTTCGGGGCGCAAACCGAGATCCGTGTACCACTTCGTGCGGGCATCGATCCACGTTTGATGCGCGACCTCGTCCTCGCCGGGCTTGACGAAATACTCGATCTCCATCTGTTCGAACTCGCGCGTGCGGAAGGTGAAATTTCCAGGCGTGATCTCGTTGCGAAAGGCCTTGCCGATTTGCGCGATTCCGAAGGGCAACTTGCGGCGCATCGTGTCCAGCACGTTGCCGAAATTCACGAACATCCCCTGCGCCGTTTCCGGACGCAGGTACGCCAATCCCGAATCGTCGCCGGTGTCCACTGCGCCCACCGTGGTCTTGAACATCAGGTTGAAGGGGCGCGCTTCGGTGAGATCGGTGGATCCGCACTTGGGGCACTTCAGCTCCTTGGCGGCGATCGCGGCGTTGATCTCCGCCAGACCCTTCGGATCGCGACCCTTCTGCGCGACGAACACGTGATCGGCCCGCGGTCGAGACTTGCACGCGCGACAGTCGGTCATGGGATCCGAAAACGTCGCCTCGTGGCCGGAGTACTTCCAGACCAGGCGGTTCATCAGGATCGCGGCGTCCAATCCTTCCATATCGTCGCGCTCGTGGACAACCGACCGCCACCAGGCGCGCTTGACGTNNCGCTTGCAGAGGCTGACGATCGATTCGAGGCTGGACGCTGGCATGGCGGGTAGACTTACTGCGAAAGCGGGCGATGGTAAATGATTTGTACCAACGTCCCGTCCGGCGCGTGAAAGTACAAGGATCGGGAGCCATCCCGATGGGTACGGGGCGCGGTCTTGATGGCAACGCCCCGCTCCGCGAGCCTGACGGACCACGCGTCCACGTCCTCTGGGGCGGGGACCGCCAGACCAATGTGGTCGAGGCGCTGGGTACCGGCGGCGAATGGCTGAGGTGACGGGGCCCGATGCAGCGCGAGGTTGTCCGAACCCGAGCTCAGATAGACATTGTCGGGATCCGGGCGCCATTCGACCGCGTAACCCATCACCTGACACCAAAACGACTCGGCCGCCTCCAGATTCGGGACGAACAGCGCCACGTGCCGCACACCGAGCAGGGGTGGCCGAGCGCGGGTCACGTTGCTCCACGCACGGGCAGCGCCGGTACCCGCGCCGACGCGGTCCGCTCCAGGTTGTCCAGCTGGGACAGAAACTGCAGCGATCGCAGGGGCGCGGACAGATGGACCGCAATGAGTTCGCTCAGGGCATCCCGGCAGCCGCGAGCCACGTCCGGGGTGACGACCACATTCACGGCATCGGACAGCGACGTGCGCGCCAAAGCCGCCAAGGTGGCGCGAACGACGGGACGCATGGACCTGCCACGGGTCGCGCAGCCCTGACAGACCACCCCGCCCCGATCGGGAATGAAGCGCACATCGATCGTTTCGCCGACCGACAGGTCCGAACGGCCGCAGACCGCGCAGGTCTCGAGGGCGGGCGCAAAGCCCAGGCGTTCCAGGAGCGTCAATTCGAAGACACGCAGGCGCGTCGGCGACACGCCCTCGGCGTCGAGATGGCGCAGAAATGACGCCGCCAGGTCGAAGATTTCGGGTTCAGCCTGGCGTGGCGCGCAGAGCTTGGTGAGCAACTCGGCCACGTACCCCGCATGCCCGATGCGCGCGACGTCGCTTCCGAGGGACAGATACGTCGTTGTGACGTCGAACCGCTCCAGCGTCAACAGCTCGGATCCCCCGCGCTCGCGCAACATGGCGTCGCCAATGCTGCACAACCCCAACCCGCCTCCGAATCGATGCTGGCTCTTGCGCGCCCCACGCGCGATGGCGCCCACACATCCCGTCGAGCGGCCCAGTAGCGTGACCACCCGATCCGATTCGCCGTAGTCAATCGAGCGCAGGACCAGCGCCGCTGTCGTCAAGGTGCCCAATATTCCGATATTAGCACCCACGGACACGCGCGCGCGCCGACAGCGCGCGGGCCGTCGCACCGCCGCCAGATCGGTCAACGGTCAACTGGTCTGGTGGTCAGGCGTCGAGGCGGCCGGCGGCGAAAGCAGCCGCACGGCCTGCGCGGGAGAAACGTTGGCCCCGGAATCAACGGGCGCCAGACTCAGACCCTCGCCCGAGGGCGGCGGTCGCCTGAGCAGCAGGGACAACGTTATGGTCGCGATCAGCAGCAAGATGATGACGAAGACCGCCAGCCCCAAGCCGCGGCGAGGCGCGGAGGTCTCGTCGTCTGTTTGCTGATTCGGGGCATCGGGCCTCTTGGCAACGGGCGTGACGAAGCGCGCCTTTTCTGCGGCGGTGCGGGCATCCATGGCGCGCTCGTACAGCAACAACGGCTCCGCTTCATCGGTGCCAACGGCACGGGCGAAGGAACGAATGAAGCCGCGTGAATACACCTCCACGGGCAGCAGATCGAGGTCGCCCTTTTCCAAGAGCTCGAGCACCGAACGCGAGACCTTGGTCTTCTGAGCGACGTCGGACAAGGAAATCGCCCGCTTCTCACGTGCGCGTCGCAAGCAGTTCCCGAAGTGCTCTTTGTCCATGGCTGAAGAAGCGGCGGTATCGGTCCGGGTCCTCGCCGGGAGCCGAATCGGCCGCCCGACCGCAGGGGTGTCTACCGCCACGGGCGCGGCGGCGTCAACGGAGCGGCCCCGGACTTTTTCTTTTTGTTTTTGAAAGAGCCGCCTCACTGGAGCATCTCCCCGTAACGTTTGCACTCCAGTGCCAAGCAGGCGCGCGGTGCCATCGCGACGCAGCGCTCGAACAAACCGCGCGCCCCGACGACGTCCCTCCGACGCTGGTGAACCAGGCCTGCAAGCAGCAAAGCCTCTTGGATGGGACAGCCCGGGTTGGAAACCACCGCATCCACCTCCTCCGCCGCCTCGTCGTATTGGCCGCGCTCGACGTACACCTTGGCCAGGCGGTAGCGGCCCACGCAGAAGCCGGGCGTTCGGGCTACCGCTTCATGCAGCGCTTTCCAGGCGGCGTTCAAGTTCTTCTTGTGGAACTCCGCCCAGCCCAGGTTGGCGCGCGCCACCTCCGGCGAGGGATACGCGACGTCCCTCAAGGCGTTCACCGCGGCCGCGCTGGCCTCCTCGTAATTCTCGAGTTGCAACCCGGCGACCGCGAGGTTGTTCCATGCCTCAGAGAACGCGGGGCGGAGCGCGGTCGCCTTGCGGAGATGCTGTTCGGCCTCCCTGAACTTCGCGGCGGCGTCGCGCCGCACGGCCTCGGCGTCGGTGCCACGGAGGCAACTCGACGTTTCCGCCTGGCGCAGATACTCCGCCCCCTGGGACAGCGCGATCAGGCCCAACAGATCGTAGGCATCCGCATTGTCGGGATCCATCTCCAGTGCCTGATGGATCTCGTCAAGAGCGGCCTCGATCCGCTGAGCACGGAAATAGTCGACGGCCAGTTGGTAACGAATCCGAGACTGATCGGCGTCCTTGTTGGCTCGTGTGGCACATCCGGGCCATACGGCGATCGCGGCGACAACTCCGACGACGGTGGCCACGAGTCTTTTCACGCCTCGACAGTCACAGTTTGGCCAACATTCTTAGAGACTTGCGACCATTTGAACCTCCTTTAAGCTACCAAGTTCGGACTCCCGGTGTCAATCATTCCGCGCCTTGCCGGCCCGATTTGATCCGGGTCCTGGCCGAGGCCCGGCGGGAGGGTGGTCATCGGTACCAGGAAATCGTCCGGCTCAGTCCCTCGGCAAAGGAAATCGCCGCCGTGTATCCCAAGCCAGCTCGTGCCGCGGCGATGTCGGCGACTGAATGCCTGATGTCGCCGGTCCGCTCGGGATCGTGCCGCGCCTCGACCGGGCGGCCGAGGGCCTGTCCGATCAGCGCCACCACCTGATTGAGCGTGGTCGCGGTCCCACATGCGATGTTGTAGGTGCGACCGGAGGCGCCGGGGGCGTCCGCCGCCTTGAGATTCGCCTCCACGACGTTGTCGATGAAGCAGAAGTCGCGGGACTGCGAGCCATCTCCGAAGATCACGGGCGTGCCTCCCGCGAGGGCGCGCGTGATGAACTTCGGGATCACCGCGGCGTACTCGGACCTCGGATCCTGGCGGGGCCCGAACACGTTGAAGTATCGAAGGCTCACCGTCTCCAGGCCGAAGGCGGCTGCGTAGACCTGACAGTAGAGTTCGCCCGCCAGCTTCGAGGCTCCGTACGGCGAGATCGGCGCCGGGGTCATGGCCTCCGTCTTGGGCAGCGTGGGGTCGTCGCCGTAGGCGGCGGAAGACGCGGCGTAGACCACGCGCCCTACTCCGGCGCGCAAGGCCGCGCCCAAGACCCTGAGCGTGCCGGTTGCGTTGACGGCGTGGTTCTCGATGGGGTGGGCCATCGATTGAGGCACCGAAGCGATGGCCGCCTCGTGAAAAACGACCGCGACACCCTCGACCGCACGCGCCAATCTGGACTCATCGAGAATGCTGCCCTCGATCAACTCGACCTCGCCGGCGATCTCGGCCAGATTCTCCCGCTTCCCAGTTGAAAAATCATCGATGATCCGGACCA
>PMNO01000665.1:0-692 GCA_003161835.1 Myxococcales bacterium
TTCTTGAACCTGCTGGTCAACGCGGTCCAGGCGTTGCCGGAGGGGCGCGCCGAAAACGAAATCCGAGTCGGCCTGTACCTGCGGAGAGACGCGATAGTTGTCGAGATCGCGGACAACGGCAAGGGCATCCCACCCGAGGTGTTGCCCCGCATCTTCGATCCGTTCTTCNNGAGGTTCCCGCGGAACGGTCGGCGCCCCTGAGCGCTTCGCCGGGTCGGCGCCGGCGCGTGCTGGTGGTTGACGACGAACCGGCGCTCGGCGCCATGATCGAACGCATGCTGAACCCCGACTTCGACGTCGATGTCGTCACCGACGGCCATCAAGGCCTGGCGCGACTGTGCGCGGGCGCCGAATATCACACCATCCTGTGTGACATCATGATGCCCNNGGGATCGAGCGGCGTTTTGTGTTCATGACCGGCGGAGCGTTTACTGTTCGCAGCGCGGAGTTCCTGGCGGGGGTGCGCAACCGCCGCCTCGAGAAGCCGTTCGACCTGGCCATGTTGCGCGCCATCGTGGACAGGCCCTAGGGCGGGACAAAAACGGCCACCACCATGGATCTGTTTTCGAGCGCTGCCTCGCGTGATCGGCGTGGCCAGCCATTGGCCGAGCGCATGCGGCCGCGCACCCTGGCCGAATTCGTCGGTCAAGCGCACATCCTCGGCCCCGGAAAGCTGTTGCGGCGGGTGTTGG
>PMNO01000665.1:729-14250 GCA_003161835.1 Myxococcales bacterium
TTGCTGCCTCACGTGGAGGCTGGGACCGTGACGTTGATCGGAGCGACCACGGAAAACCCATCTTTCGAGGTGAATGCAGCGCTGCTGTCGCGAACGAAGGTGGTGGTGCTGCGGGCCCTGGCGGAGGCGGAGCTGCGGCAGCTGATCGACCGGGCGATCGTGGATCCCGAACGGGGCCTCGGACGGATGGCGCTGGACGTNNATGTACGACAAGGCCGGCGACGAGCACTACATGGTGGTCAGCGCCTTCATCAAGAGTATGCGCGGCAGCGACCCTGACGCGGCGGTGTACTGGATGGCGCGCATGCTCGAGGCGGGTGAGGATCCGGTGTTCGTCCTGCGACGGATGGTGATCTTCGCGGCCGAGGACGTCGGGCTGGCGGACCCGCAGGCGCTGTCGGTGGCGACTGCCGCGCTGGATGCGTTTCGCTTCGTCGGGTTGCCCGAGGGCGTGCTGCCCATGACCCAGGCGGTGGTCTATTTGTCGATGGCGCCCAAGAGCAACACGGCGCTGACGACGTACGCGGCGGCGAAGGCCGACGTGGATGCGCACGGTGCGCTGCCGGTTCCCGCGCACCTGCGCAACGCAACCTCGGGTCTGGGAAAGAGTCTGGGGTGGGGCGCTGGCTATCAATATCCGCACGACCACCCCGGCCAGCACGTCGTCGCCGACCACCTGCCCGCCGCCCTGCGCGGCCGCCGGTACTATCAGCCGACCGCGGAGGGGAGAGAGAAGGAGTTTGTCCAGACGCTGAAGACGCTTCGCGGCCCCGACCGACGTTGATGCTCCCTAGTTGCCGCCGGCGTCCGTGCCCGTGCAGATCTTCGGGCACGCCGGAAGGGTCCCGGTGAGGCTGGCGATCACGGCTGCGGTGCTCAACCCCGCGGTGCTGATGGCGGTCGCGAGCGCGGCGCAGGTCTGGGCGTTGAACTCGTCCTTGCAGTTCTGCGCCTCGTCGCCGTGATAGCTTTGGCCCCCGGCACATCGAAATCCGGTCGCGCCGCAATTCTGCACCACCATCGTCTCGCAGGTCTTCTGGTCCATCAGCGCCAGCTTGACCAGCGCGAAGGCGGTGTCGGAACAGGCGAAGATCTTCGTGCAGGCTGTCTGTGCAGCCTGATTGCACGCGTCGGCCTCGAGAATCGTCTTGGGGGCGGAGCTTCCCCCGCAGGACTGAGCCACAACAATCAGTGCAACGATGCTGAGCTTCTTCATGGAGATCCTCCGAGCAGAGGGGGGGACGGAGAGGACGCGTCAGTGTCACACAGATCCCGTTTACAAGGAATGGCACCGTCTGGCCGCATGTGAAGCCAGGAACGCGCCGTGATTGGCGGGACCCAACGGGGTTACAATCCGTGATCGTGCCGCCAGAATGCAGATCACTCAGCTAACGTTTCTGAGATTCCTTGCCGCGTCGGCAGTGGTGATCTTCCACGCCGGGCGGACGACACGGTCGTTGAGCTGGGGTGATCCGATCTGGATGCGGGCGAATGCCGCGGTGTCCTTCTTCTTTCTGCTTTCCGGTTTCATATTGGCGCACGTTTACGGGCGCACGGGCATACCCCGCTCCGCCGAGTTCTATGTGGCGCGGCTGGCAAGGATCGTCCCCCTGTACTGGTTGGCGTTGCTTGCAGTCGCTCTGTATCGCTGGCGCACGCACACACTCCATCCGCAGGAGTTCGTGGTCAGCGTCTTCCTGCTGCAGTCCTGGATTCCGGGTTGGTCACAGGTGCTCAATGTGCCCTCCTGGTCTCTGTCCGCCGAATTGTTCTTCTATCTGGCGTTCCCACTGCTGCTGATGAAGATGCGGCATCTTCGGGCTGCCACACTGCTGGCGCTGGCCACCGCCGTATGGGCACTGAACCTGGTCTTGTATGTCGTCCTCTCCCGCGTCTGCCAGGCGGGAGATCACCCGCTCCTTCACGATTTNNCCATGATCGCTCTGTCTGTGGCCCTCTTCCTGGCCATGCTCCTGATTCCGAATCCATTGGTGGAATATCACCACAACGGACTGTTCGCACCGATCTTCGGACTCTTCGTCCTGGGGCTTTCGGCTGCCCCCGAGCTGTACATCTCCCGGGTATTTTCCTGGCCGCCATTCGTTCTGCTGGGCGATGCAAGCTACGCGTTGTACATCCTGCAGCAACCGATCTCTTTGGCGTGGATGCCGGTCGCCCAGAAGCTAGCGCTGTCGCGGGACGCCGCTTTCTGGTCTTTCCATCTTGGTGCTCGTGTCGGTGGCCTCGTTCAAGTGGATTGAAGGACCCGCCCGTCGCAGGATCCGAGGGCACCTGCGCACTTGCGTTCCCCCGGCCGCGCCGGTGGGAATGACCCCGGCGGCTTGAGTCGCGCCAGAGGCGGCACGGGATACATCGCGACCCATGAGCGCTCGCGGCAGGTCCCAAGGACATTGAGAACACCGCCCGTGCGTTGACGGTGGGCGCGGACGCCTATACGGTCGCCCGGTGNNTGCTGAAGCTGGCGGCCTCATCCATGGCAGGCGCGGCGATCGGCTCGTCGGCGCGGGTGGTGGATGCCGCTGCGGCAGCGACGGCCGCGGTCGCCCCGCGCCGGGCCGCGCTGCCCGGTCTGCCGCGGGCGTTTCCAGATGATTTTTTGTGGGGGGCCGCCACGGCGGCGTATCAAGTGGAGGGTGCCGTCGCGGAAGACGGTCGCGGCCCCTGCATCTGGGACATGCTTTGCAAGAAGCCGGGGAAGGTCTGGCGCGACCAATGTCCCGATCGTTCGGCTGACCACTACCACCGCGTCCACGAGGATGTCGCGCTGATGAAGGCGATGGGCCTGCCCGCCTATCGCTTCAGCATCTCCTGGTCGCGGGTGGTGCCCGACGGTATCGGCGCGGTCAACGCCAAGGGTTTGGACTTCTACGATCGCCTGGTCGACGAACTGCTGGCTGCGGGGATCGCGCCCTGGGCGACGTTGTATCACTGGGATCTGCCGCTCGCGGCCTATCACCGCGGGGGCTTCTTGAATCGCGACGTCGCCGGATGGTTCGGTGACTACACGAGCGTCGTGACGCGCAAGCTTTCCGATCGCGTCGCCGCCTGGATGCCGCTCAACGAACCGCAGGTCTTCATCGGCTCCGGCATGCAGCTCGGGCGGCACGCTCCCGGTGATCAATTGCGTTTCAGCGAGGTGATGCTGGCCGCCCACAACACCTTGCGGTGTCACGGTCGCGCGGTTCAGGTGCTGCGTGCGGAGGGCAAGCAGAAACTGCAGATCGGCACCGCCCAGGCGGGGGTCAACAAGATCCCGGCCACGGACAAACCAGAAGACATCGCGACCGCCCGCGAGGCCGCGCTCGGGGTGGATCCCGAGACCATGTACAGCAACACACTGTGGCTGGACGCCATGGTGCTCGGTCGCTATCCGGACCAATACTTGAAGGGCAACGCGAAGCACCTGCCACCGCTATTCGCGACGGGCGCGCTGGCCGACGATCTCGCCTTGATTGGCCAACCCCTGGATTTTGTCGGTGTGAATCAATATCAGGCGGATCGCGTTCGGCGCGGCAAGGACGGTAAGGCCGAAATCGTCCCCTGGCCCGACGGGTTCCCCATCACCGCCAGTTTCGAATGGGCGGTCGCGCCCGAGACCATGTACTGGATGCCGAAATTTCTGCACGAGCGCTATCGCAAGCCGATCTACATCACCGAGAATGGAATTTCCGTGCGCGATTGGATCAGCCTGGACGGAAAATGTCACGATCCCGCGCGTATCGATTTCACGACCCGCTATCTGCGCGAGCTTGGCCGGGCGATCGCCGACGGGGTTCCCGTACGCGGCTATTTCCACTGGTCGCTGCTGGACAATTTCGAATGGGCGGAAGGGTTCAAGCACCGCTTCGGCCTGGTGCACGTCGACTACCAGACGGGCAAACGCACTCCCAAGGATTCGGCCGCCTGGTACCGCGATGTCATCGCATCACGGGGGCGCGCAGTCTTCGGGTAGCGCCCGTGCGGCCGCCGTACGCGCCGCCTGTTCACTCACGTGGCCATCACGGCCACAGGCGTCTGAACGTGCTCAAATCCAGGCGCGTCGCCCAGTGGGTGGCGGCTTTGGCCATGATCTTGGCCTTGTCACGCCGGCCGATCGTGGGTCGGGTCGTGAAGACGTCGTAGTCGGCGTCCTCGATCTTGTCGAGGATCGCGTTGCCCACCAGCCAGATCAGCGCAAGTTCCATCTTCAGATCGTTCCCGAGCTTGCTGAGCAGGGGGCGCCCGCGTTCGTACAGGGCCCGGGTGCGCGCGACCTGGTAGCGCAAGATGTCGCGAATCGCCTTGGTGGGCTTGAGGGTCTTGATGTCGAGCTCGGTCACGCCGAAGAAATGCATGTCCTCGGCCGGGATATAGATGTGATCGCGCGCGGCATCGGCGGCCACGTCTTGCCAGAAGCTGGTGAGCTGCAACGCCGTGGAAATTTCATCGGCGAAACGCACCAATTCCGGCTGCCGGTAGCCGAACAGGGCCAGCAGCAACCGTCCCGCGGACTCCGCTGATCGGGCGGTGTAGCCCCGCAGTGCCGCGAACGTCGCGTAGCGGCGCACGTCCATGTCCATCCTGAACGCGGCCAGCAAGTCCTCCAGAGGAGGCACCGAGAGATCGCGCTTCTCGATTGTGTCGCCGAGCGCGATGAACACGGGGTGCGTGGCCTCGCCGTGCGCCGCCAGGTGCAGCTCATTCTCCCAGCGGGCGAGGGCCTCCTGGCGGTGCCCCTCGTATTCGGGCTCGTCGGCGAAATCGTCGGCGCTGCGCGCGAACGCGTAGACCGCCATCAGGTGCGGCCGGATCGCCGCCGGCACCAACCGCGACGCGACTGGATAGATCTCGTGGTGCGCGCGCACAAATTCCTCGCAGTATCCATAGGCACGTTCGAGAGTCCACGGTCCGGCGGGGGGATCCAACCACCGCGACGGACCGCGCGACGACCCGGGCGCGCCCCCCTCGTGCAGCCCCGCCGATTCCCCATCGGCCGCGCGCCCGCCCTTGATGACTTGCCTGATCATGGGAGCCCCCCGGGACCGTTGCCGGACACATCAACCGGCGCCACCGGGTTGGTCTGGAGCCTGGCCGGGACGGTGCCGAGCTTCGCCCAGCGCCCGTGCAGTGCCATGTGGCCCCGCTGAATGCCATCGGTGCACAGGGCCCGCAGCGCGGCCAGGTTCGACGCCAGACCGGCGCACCCGATGATCATGGCGAGCTCACTGGCCGAGGTCACGGTCGGGCCCAAGATTCGCTGCGCCAGGCGCGCGCCCGCGTGCGCCTTGACACTGCCGCCAACGGTGCCGACCGGCATCGGCATTTCCAAACGACCGAGCAAATCGCCCCCCTCACTCGCCTGCCACTCCGACAGCGGACGATAGCGCCCCGAGATCGCCGCGAACGCGTGAGCGCCAGCCTCGACGCCGCGCCAGTCGTTGCCGGTCGCCATGACGACGGCATCGACGCCGTTCATGATTCCCTTGTTGTGCGTGGCGGCGCGGTACGGATCGTCCTCCGCGAAACGGGAGGCGGCCACAATGCCGTCGCGGACTTCGGCACCGCCGAAATCGCCCGTTGCCAGGGCGGCGGCCGGGACCCGGGCCCGGATCCGAATCAGCCGCCGATCGCAGAGGTTCGTCAGGATGCGCAGGCCCGAACGTCCCCCCGCCAACTCCGCCAACCGTTCCCCCACCGATTCGGCCGCGGTGTTGACCATGTTCGCGCCCATGGCGTTTCGACAGTCGACGTGCAGGTGCACGATGATTCGCGCCGGATGATCGTTCGAGGAGCGAACTTCGAGGCCGCGCGGACCGCCGCCTCGATCCATCAGGCGGGGCAGGGCCGCGCCCGCCAGTGCCAGCAATTCGTCGGTGGCCGCCTCGATTCGCGCGCGAGCGCCGGCGAGGTCCGTGACCCCCAACAACTCGACCTGCGCGGTCATGACGGGATCATCGGCCTCCGATTCGAAACCGCCGCCTTCGCGCACCATGCGTGCCGCGTTCGATGCCGCCGCGATAACCGAGGGCTCCTCGACGGCCATCGGGACCAACAGGTCGCGGCCGTTGACGCGAAAGTTCAGGCCCAGGCCCAGGGGCAAGGCGTAGATGCCCACCACGTTTTCCACCACGTGATCTGCCGCCTCCGCGTCCAGCCCGCCACTGTCCAGGGCCAGCAGATCGTCTTCCGTCAAATCGACGCGCAAGCGCAGGAGATGCCGGCGTTCAGCGACCGACAGTCGGTAGAAACCGGGAATCCGTGACGAGGGCTCAGACATGGTGCGCGTGCTCGTGGTTCATGAGGGTGGACGACTCGCGGGGTGACTGGTTTGGGATGCCGGCAATCGCCGATGGACACCTGTGGAATCAATGAGGACGTCGATGATTTGCAGGCCGAGCTGCGTGAGGCGCGAAGAGAAAGTCCGGGCCGCGCCGGCGTCGCCGAACAGGCCGATGCCCACGTCCCCGCCTCCCGCTCCCGACGGTTTGGCCACGCCCCCCAGATTCATGGCCAGCTCGGAGGCCAGTTCGAACCTCGGGGTGATGATGGGACTGTCGGCCCGCGCACCGAGCTCCATCAGGCCCGCACCGTAGGCGCGCGCCGCCTCCAGCAGCCCCGCGATATTGCCCGCGGACAATTCTTCCACGAACGACTCGGCCTGGTCGCGCAGCGGGCGCATGACCGCCGCGTATCCTTGCGGATCACGCTCGGCGAAGTCCTTGACCGTGCGCACCAAATTCGGGGTGGCCGCCGGCTTTCCCTCGGCAAAGACGACCAGGCGCAGGTCGGCCGGAACCCGCATTTTTTCGATCACCGGATAGCCGCCTGCCGGCCTGCGGTACTGGATCAGGCCCCCATGAACGGACGCCGCGACGTCCGCTCCGGAACCGGTGCCGCCCTGCGCGGCGCGATGCGCGCGCTCGGCGAGCGAAAAGCACAGCGCGCGGTTGTCCGCCACGGGGAGCCCCGCCAGCTCCAGAACCGCCGCCACGGAGGCGGTGGTGACCGCCGCGCTCGATCCCAGTCCCAGCTTCTTGCCGTTCATGCTCAAGGACGTGCTGTCGACCATCACGGATCCCGACGGCAGCGCCGCCGCATGATCGCCGATGCCCGCCAGCGCCGCCTCAACGGCCTGGGCGACGAACGTCGATTCGGGCTCCATGCCCGGGANNGCCGCTCATGAGGTGGTCTCGTGAAGAATGCGGGCGCCACGTCCTGGCGACGCGACCACGGTACGCAGCACCCCAGGTGTCGCGGACAGGGCGGCTTCGACCTGCGGCACGTCGGCGGCTTCGCAAAGCACCTTGACGTGGGGGCCGGCGTCGATCGTGAAATAGGCGGCCACCCCGCTGTCGCGCAGGCCGCGGACGGTCTGCATGGCGGCCAGGGTGCTCGGCGTCCAGTACAAGATCGGGGGCGCGGCCGCCATCGCCGACGCGTGCATGCGCATGGCGCTGCGTTCGGCCACCGTCCCCAGCCGGTGCAGGTCTCGCTCCGCGATCGCCGCGCGCGCGTCTTGTAGGTCCTGCGGCACCGATTCCAGCCAGCCCGCATAAAAGGGCGACGTGCGGGCGGTGCGGTCCATGGCCTCGGTCGAACCCATGTGCTTGGCGCCCTCGGAAGTCACGGCCACGACCAGGCGCACCGGCCACCCGTCGCCTTCGGGTACCGGCGCGGCCACGGCGTCGGTTCCGTCGGAGAAGACGCCGGGTTGCATTTCAACGAAGCCGCCGAAGATCGAGCGCGCCGCCGATCCGGACCCACGCCGCGCGAGCGCCGACAGCTGAGCGGGCTCCAGGATCAGTCCTGCCGCCCGCGACGCCGCCAGGGCCAACGCCGCGAATCCCGACGCCGACGACGCCAGTCCGGCGGCGGTCGGGACGCTATTTTCCGTGACGACCTCGGCGCGCGCCGAGATGCCCGCGTGCGCGCGCACCAGATCCAGAAAGGCACCGATGCGCGATCGGGTCTTGTCGTCGGGGTCCTGGCCATTGAGGCGCACGCGATCGTCCGGGCCGAAGTGCGATCCAAATCTGACAGTGGTGCGCGTTCCTAGCTCCTTCAGCGTCAGGGACAGGCTGCCGGTCGCGGGCAGGTTCAGGGCGACGTCGCGCTTGCCCCAATATTTCACGAGAGCAATGTTGGTTCCGGCTACGGCCGTACACGATGACAGGTTCACTTCGAGGCCCCTTGCTCCAGAGGCCCCGCATCCTGTCGCGTCGAGCCAATCCGCGCGAGAAAACCGGTGAAGCCAGCCGCGGCCCATCGGCTCAGAACATCCCGTTCGTGGCCGGGGGCCAACGCGATGACGGCGCCGCCACCGCCCGCGCCCGTGAGCTTCGCGCCGACGGCTCCGGCCGCGCGGGCGTGGTGAACCAAGGTATCCAGTTCGAGGGAAGACACCCGCAAGGCCGCCAACAGCCCGTGCGCGACGTCGAACAGCCGTCCCAGCTCGTCGACGTCTCCTTGTTCGACAGCCCGTTTGCCGCCCAGGGCCACCTCGCCCAGCGCCACGAGGATCGATTCCACCTGCGGCGTGCGCTGGCGCAAGCGGGCCACGGCGCCGACCTGGGCGTGGGTGTCGCGTTGCAAGCCCGACAGACCCACGCACAGGGTCATGGATTGCGGTACCGCGACGGGACGCCAACCGGCGCCGCGCTGAAATAGACCGATCTGGCCCGATGCCGCGGCCGCCAGGTCAATTCCCGAGGGTGTGCCGTGAAAGATCACCTCGGCGTCTGTCGCGGCGGCGAGCGCGGCTTCCGGATCACGCCCACGAGCCTGGGCGACGGCGCGGGCCACCGCCATCGCGATGGCCGCCGAGCTGCCGAGTCCCGATCGCGCCGGCAGCTCGCCGCCGATGCGAACGTCGACGTCCGCGACGTCCAGCCGGCGCAAGATGGCCGACAGCGCTTGCCCCAACGGCGTCGCGTCTCCGGCCCGGCCGTGCAGCCTCCAATCAGGTGCCGTCAAGTGTCCGGTCCCGTCGGTGACGTCCGCCCACACGCCCAGCGACAACCCGGCGGCCAGGGCGGGCTGATCGTAGACCACGGCGTGCTCGCCGAGGAGAATCACCTTGCCGTGCCCAAACCCGCGGGCCAGCACCCGCCGGTCCTCGGGCAGGGCGTCAGGCGGAGCGCCAACGTCGTGCGGAGGGCCGATGTCGTGCGGGCCGGCGCGCATCACGCGGGCCTCTGTTCGATCCAGGCGCGCAACTCGCCGGTGATCACCCGGGGCACATGGGCCAGCCCGCGTGCGCTGGTCGCACCCGCCAACAACGTTGCCGCTCGGATTCCCTCAATCACACGGGACAAATACGCGCGGGCGCCGTCGCGTCCGCCGTCCTGCACGGCGCGCATCGCGGGCTGCGCGACGCCCGCCACGCGCGCACCCAGCGCCAGCGCCCGCGCGGCATCCAGCCCGTTGCGAATTCCTCCCGACGCGACGATTTCCAGCGACGGTTCGCACGCCGACAACCACGCCACCGCGGGCGCCGTCGGAATCCCCCAGTCCCACAAGTCGCGCCCAAGCTCCGCCGCCTGGCCGCTCGCGCGATGCGATTCCACCGCCGTCCAGGACGTGCCTCCGCCCCCCGATACGTCGACCGCTCGCACGCCGGCGGACGCCAGGGCGCGCGCAACGGCCGGGGAGATGCCGCATCCTGTTTCCTTGACCAGCACCGGCAGTCCCAGCTCCCCGGTCACGCGGCGGATGGCGTCCAGGCCGCCGCGGAAATCACGGTCGCCCCCGGGCTGGGCAATCTCCTGAGCGGCGTTCAAATGCACGCACAGGGCGTCGGCGCCCACCCGTGCGGTCGCGTCGCGGATTGCCGGCGTCGTCATCCCGGCCAGCTGGATGACCCCAAAGTTCGCGCACAGAAAGACCCCGGGCGCCGCATCGCGGACCTCATAGGTGCGCGCCAGGGCGGGATGCTCGACCATCGCGCGCTGGCTGCCGAGGCCAAATGGGATTCCCAACGATTCAGCGGCCGCCGCCAGGGCGCGGTTGATCGCTGCGGCGGCTTCGGTGCCGCCCGTCATTCCGGTCACCATCAGCGGGGCACGGAACGTGCGCCCGAGAAATTCGGTCGACAGATCGATTTCGTCCAGCGCCCGCTCGGGCAGCGCGCAGTGAACGAGATGGACGTCGTCCAGCAGCGTGGGCCGATGGAAGTTCGCCTGTCCAGACGCCGCGATCGCAATATGATCGGCCTTGCGTTGTGTGATGTCGGCATCGGGCATTCGCGGAGTCGAGTCATAGGATACGCGCCCGGAGCCAGCAAGCGAAGCGCGGCGCGATCCGTGTTCACTTGCCGTTGAAGAAATAACGCGACGCGCAGCGCCTGCCCACCGAAACTTCCCCCAGGGTCAAGAACTGGCGCAGGACCGCCGCGGCGCCACAATCGGGACCATGGATTTCGATTTTACCCGTTCCGAGCGGGGAGTGGCCATGCGCCTTCTGTCGGGGCGCGGGCACTACGATACGGTCGTTCGTGCGGTGATGGACGCCAACCAAAGCGTCTGGATCTCCACCGCCAATTTGAAAGAGCTGATGGTCGAGGACGGGCGCGCCGTGCCGGGCCGGGCGCGCACGTCCGCACGAGGCGGATATCGATCGATCCTGAAGGTGTTCGACGATCTGGCGCGGAAGAAGGTCGAGCTGCGGATCCTGCACGCGACCCCGCCGTCGCGCGCGTTTCGCGCCGAGTTCGATCGCCATCCGCGGTTGTTTCGCGGGGGGTTGGAGCTGCGCGCTTGCCCGCGTGTGCATTTCAAGGCCGTGGTCGTCGACGGCGCGTTCTTGTATCTCGGTAGCGCGAACTGGACCGGTGCGGGATTGGGGGCCAAGGGGACGGGCCGGCGCAATTTCGAGCTGGGATTCGCGACGTCCGACACCGCCTTGCTGGACGAGGTACAGGCGCTGTTCGACGGTGTCTGGCGTGGGGCCGGTTGCGCGGGGTGTCGGCTTCGCGAGGTGTGTGAAATGCCACTCGACATGGGAACACTGGGAGGGTTCCCAAACCCTCCCGCGAAGGGGTCCGCCGAGCGGAGCTCAACGCGACCGACCTCCCAGACGGGGCGGCCGAGGCTCGGGGACCTGGGTTGAGGGGGCAGTGATGGGCAATGATGTGAAAAATTGCCCGTTGTGGGGGGCGCCCCGATACTCGGAGTGGAGATTGCTTCGATGCGCCGTGGCACCAAGACATGGGCGGGCCGGATCGGCGCGGCGGCGTTGGTCGCGTTCGCGATCGGTTACGTTCCGTACCATGTGTACGCACGCTCCGGGTTGGCGCGCACGCTTCAACTGAGGCGCGATCTGAAGACTCTGCGCGCGCGCAACGCCGATCTGCGGGGCGACAACGAGCGCCTGGCCCGGGAAGCCGAGGCGTTGCGCTCCGACCCGGAGGCCATCGAGCGGGTCGCCCGCGCGGAGTTCGGGTGGGTGCGACCGGGCGAGGTGATCTTGGACCTGTCCCGCTCTGCCACCGCGACGCCTCTCCCCAAGGTGGGCGGGGCCCCGCGGTGAGGCGGTTCGGGCGCGTTCGCGCGCGGATCTTTTTCGAGCTGCAACGTCTGGTGAGGGAGGGCCTCGGTTTTGTCGTGTCGGCGGCGTTCGTGGTGTTGCTGTGGAGGGGGTGGTTCCCGGACCTGAGGCTACCGGGGGCGGGATACGGACGGGCGGCGGCGGCGGCGATCTTGACCGCGGTGCTGGCCGGCAAGATCGCGGCGCGCGTGCGCACCAGCGAGCGGCGTCGTACCCCACGCCGCGAGGCTTTTTCCGACGCCGAGCTGGCGCTGTTGTTGCTGACAGCCGTCTACGTGGTGCTGGCGATCTCGGGGGGCGTCGGCTCGCCCGTGTATCCCCTGGTCTATGCGGTGGTCAGCTTCCTGGTGACGTTTCACCGCTTCGCGGTGGGATTGCCCCTGGCGGCGGCGGCAATCGGGTTCGAGGCGGTGTTGTCGTTCTCGCCCGCCGTCTCTCCCGATGCCGCCGCGTCGTTTCCAGAGCACGCCGGCTTCATCGTCATCTTCGGGATGTTGAACGTCGTGTTTCTGCACGCCGAGGTGGCGCGCCAGCGGCGTGAGCATCGGCGGCACCTGGAGGACGAGGTGGCCTCGATGCGAGAGGAGGCGCGCGAATTTCGGCTGATTGCCACGGCCCTGTCGCCCGACAAGAGCGTGCGGACGCGCGCCGAGGAGGAGCAGAAGATTTCGCAGGGCTCCGTGGAGACGATTCACCAGCAGCTGTTTGACACCCTGGATCTCTTGAAGCGGCTCCTGGAACTGCACACGGTTGCCGTGCTGTGGCTGGACGAGACCGGTGATCGCTTGAAGGTCAAGGAACTGTGCACCGATTCAGAGGCCATCTCCGAGACGCCCATCCCAGCGCCCAATGGGGTGATGGGCGCGATCCTGAAGGACCGCAGGCCGGTGATCCTGGATTCGCCGCGACCGTCCCTGCTGCCATACTACGCCGTGCCCACCGACGTGACGGGGTTCATTGGGGTACCCGTTTCCGAAGGCTTGACGGCGCGCGGAGTCCTGGTCGCCGACCGCCGGAATGGTCACCCGTTCACCGCGGCTGACGCCGAGATTCTCACGAGCGCCGCGCGCCAGGTGGTGCGGGTGGTGCAGTCGGAGCGCGTCTTTCATGCGGTCGAGCGCAGCAAGCACGAGCACGAACGTTTCTATCGCGCGTCATCGGAGTTGAATCGGGCGCTGACGCTGGAACAGGTCTATGACGCCGCCATCGCCGGCGCGCGCGGCGTCTGCGATTTCGATTTCGCCGCGATCGCGACCTACGACGCCCCGCGCGGCACTCACACCATCCANNGTCCCAGTATTTTCGAGCCCGATGCGCATCAAGGGCGATTCGTTGCTGGTGTTGCCGTTGCTGGTCAAGGACGAGGTCATCGGGACCTTTTCGGTGGCGGCCAAACGCTCCGGTGCCTTTCCCGGCGATCGCCGCGAGATGCTCGGCGTGATCGCCAACCAGGTGGCGATCTCGCTGCAGAACGCGCGCATGTATCAGATCGTCGAGGAGCAAGCGACCACCGACGGTCTGACGGGTTTGGTGAACCATCGCACGTTCCAGGAACGATTCGCCGCGATGTTGGGGCGGGCCGAACGCCATCACTTCCCCGTGTCGATGATCCTGACCGACATCGATCACTTCAAGAAGGTCAACGACACCTACGGCCACCAGGCCGGNNGCCGGCGCGCGCAACCTGGCCGAACGCATTCGCGCCGAGATCGAACAGCAGCGATTTCAATCGGCCAAGGGCGCGTTCGGCGCCACGATTTCGCTGGGCGTGGCGTGTTTCCCCGACGACGCGACCCAGAAAGCCGACATCATCGCGCGGGCCGACCAGTCCTTGTACGCGGCGAAACACGGCGGGCGCAACCGGACCGTGTGCTTTGCCGACACGGCCCGCGCCAGCAAGCCCCTGGCGGCGGTCAAGTAGGGCCCGGGGGTTGGTCGCCTCGATGCGGCTATCCGCCGGCGCCAGGGCCCTTCAAT
>PMNO01000044.1 GCA_003161835.1 Myxococcales bacterium
GCCCACGAACTCAAGGCTCGTCATCTGGTAGGCGCCCGTTGGTGTTATGTCCCCCGGCACATTGGGCGAACCCATTCGCCTTCCAGCTCTTCACGAACAGACCGGTTTCCGGGTCAACTCGGTTAAAGAAAAAAAGAGAGAATCTGGTGGGCGCCTACCAACCTATGGTCGATTATTTCCAAATACGCCTTGTCGGGATCTGGCGGGTTCCACCCGCCCTTGGACAGTTCGAATTGGTCGCGCTTGTACGTTCCGTGCTCTACCGCGGTTCTTTTTGTACCCAGGGCATAAAGGGCGCGAACGTCGTAACACATGCCGCTGAGGTTTAGAAACTTCTGGTTCTCAGAGACGCAGTATTGAAGGAGCAGGTGAAGCGTTTGGTTCAATACCTCGCCCTGAACGCCTTCGGCCTTCAAAGCTGCACGGATCAGCCGTTCGGTAGCTGAAAAGGGATTGCCCATCGCCACCGCAGAATCACGCTTTGTAGCGTGGCAGGTCCCCAGTTCGCAAACGCTGCACAGCGGACGCTGCGGGTCTGCTACCATTCGGAGCATGAAACTTGTAACGATGGCGCCAGGGTCGTGGTCTTGGTCAGAAACAATGAACTGGGATTGGGTGTGGGTGCCCAAGGTGCGCCGCAGATACCTTTGGAAGACGTTTGGGCGACGGGCGCTGCCCTAGTTCGCGCCCTCGCGCTGAAAACGCTGCCCTAGAGAGGGGTCCCTCGATCAAGTCCTGCCTGGGAACATGGCAATAGCGGCAAGNNATGCCCCCTGCTCCCTTCCCCCTTTTCGGCCTTGTTTGGCCTACACGCCCGGGGGGCGGGAAGGGCGATGACAGCCTCCGTCTTACGCCCGTGGTAACCTGAATCCGTGTCGAGATTCGAGGAAGCCGAGAGATTGGTCTCCAGTCTGACGCCCGCAGAGAAGGCTCAGCTGCTGCGCCAAATCGCGAGTCAGCTTGGCGATTCGTTCCCGGGCGTCGAGACGAGTCCGGATGTCTGCGGGGGCGCGCCGCGCATCGTGCGCACGCGGATTCCAGTGTGGCTCCTGGAACAGGCGCGAAGGCAGGGCGCTCGCGAGCCAGACCTCCTTCGTGCGTACCCGTCGCTCCGCGCCGATGACCTCGCGACGGCTTGGGCCTTCGTCGACAGCCACGCTGACCTCATCGAAGAACAGATTGGCGAGAACGAGGCAGCGTAGATCTTGGCTCGTCTGTTTGCGGACGAGAATCTGCCCGAGCCTGTCGTCGTGGAGCTTACGAGGCTGGGCCACGATGTCCTGACCGTGCGCGCGGCTGGTTTCGCCGACCAGTCGTGGCCGGATCCGGAGGTTCTCGCGTTCGCGGCTCGCGAGGGACGAGCGGTCGTGACGCTGAATCGCAAGGACTTCCTCCGGCTGCATCGTGAAGTGCCCCGACACGCCGGCGTTGTCGTCTGCACTTTCGACCTCGATTTCGCGAGACAGGCGCGCCGGATAGATGAAGCCCTGCGGGATCTCGGCGATCCGGCTGGGAAGGTTCTGCGAGTCAACAAGCCCTGAGGAAGACCAGGTCGGGGAGTTCCAGTTCGGGCTCGTCCGTGGCCGAGAGCCCTCCTTCGGGCAGGGGGCCAACCAATGCTGGGGACAGCGTCCCCGCAGCAGCCCGCTGCCCAATTGCCCCTGGTTCCCGAGCATTCGAGGTCCCAGCGAGGGCAAACCGTCGAACCCAGCGACGCGGAACTTGCGGAACCACTACAAAACTCTAACTACCCGTACGGTAAGCGCTAATCACCGACCCACAGGATTCAGGTTCTGGTGATAGTAATATTGTGGGAGTTCGACTCTCCCCGACCGCACAAAATCAAGCACATACGTGATTGATGCACCATCCCGTTTCAGCGCGCGGTGCTGCCCTCGGTCGGGCTTAGTAGATCCAGGGCACGCAGCAGCCAGTCACGCAAGCAGTGCCTTCCAGGCACAGCGAGGGATCGGTGCCGCACACCTTCTGTCCCGGCTTACACTGCGGGGCGGGGAGGCCACCGTCGGTTGTAGCGCAACTCGGATCGAGAGTGGTCTTCCCGATGCACAGCTGGCACTTGCCGCAGGTGTTCATGCACGTCGTCTGCTGAGTACACGGCGGACATTTGGTCGGGTCGCCGGAGTTGGCGACGGTGCAATTTGCCGAGAGGCGTACCGGATGGTCCGAAGCCTCATCGCCCTTGCACTTTGCGTAACAGGGTTTGTTTCCGCGGCCCGTGGCCGGGTGCAGTCGAGCCTGCTTCCTGCCGATATGGGTTGGTCGGCGCGTACTGCGCCGTTCCTGGCGTGCCCGGCGAGCTTGATGTTGGAGGTCGTGCTGGCGTCGAAGCTTGCGACAGCCTCGCTACGGGATGGGACAAACTTCCATCGCTTGGATCAACCCACCTTCAATGGTGAAACGGTGGCCGACGTGCTCATCGCCAAGAACGGCCCCGGCCAAGTTGCGCACGACCTGATGCACATCGACCACAATGCGCCCGACCCCCTCGGAGTGAAAGGAAACCGGCTCGACATGCGGGTCGATCTCGGACCACTGCTCCGTCCAGTAGGCGCGGACCTCCTCAGGGCCTCGGACGAAGCCGCCTTTGAAGGCTTTCGGCCAGGCCACGCTCGGGCTCATGGTCGCGAGGGCGGCGTCAATGTCTCGCGCGTTGAAGGCTGCGTACGCCGCACGTAGCAGGTCAGTTTCTGGCGAAGGTTGATTTGTCATGAATGGTTCCCCGATCACGAGTCGTGGCGTCTGTCGCCGTCAGCTTCGCGCCCGTCTCGATCGGCGCTCTCTTCCCGCGAAGCAGGTTCTGGAAGGGAAGAACGACCAGCCGGGGGAAGAACACCGATGACCAGTCGGTGCCGTCGACTCCCAACGCGAGCGGCTCGGGCCGTCTCGTGGTCTTGTAGAAGCTGCCGAACAGGACGTCCCAGATGGAGAAGAGGGAGGCGAAGTTGCGGTCGAAGTGTCTGGGCTCCTGGCTGTGGTGAATCGCGTGCATGGCGGGGCTGTTCAGGAGGTATTCCAGCGGTCCCAGTGAGAGCCAGACGTGGGAATGATTGAGGACCGCCAGATAGGCCATCAGCACGGCGTACAGCTTGAAACCCGAGGCCAGATTCGCCGCCAGCGGCTCCGCGCCGAAGCAGAGGCGCAGCGCGCCCGTGACCACGCCGAGCACGAGCCCGACCGCCACCGTGCGGAGCACGATGTCGACGGGGTGCACCCGAAAAATCGTGGCGGCGTTCAGCGTGGGGGCGCTGTGGTGGACTTTGTGGAACTCCCACAGGATCCGATTCCGGTGCATGAGCCAGTGGTAGGCGTAGGCGCCAAAATCGACGGCCAGGACCACGCAGGCCACCGAGACGGCCTTGATCCACCANNCCCAGGTGCGTCTGAATGACGCTGGTCAGCCCCTCTTGAAGCGCATCCTGGGTGACGAACAGTCCCAGCGTCGTCAAGATGATCGCGTTCGTGAAGGCCATCCCGAAGTCTTGCGCGAGCGACCGGCTCACGAAGACCTTCTTCGGGAACATGCCCTTCCCGTTCGAATAGTCGAAGCCCAGCTTCAACGACAAGACGGCGAGGACATAGACGACCAACCGGATCGCACCCATCCAACTGATGGCGGACAGGTGGTCCGTGAACGCGTCCGCGAAGTCGTCCCGAACGGTCGACCCGACGTTCACGATGGCCGCCAAAAGAGCCTTCACGGTGGGCACCTCCCCGGGACGCAGTCTATGCCCGCTGCCGCTGCGGGGCCATGCACGATGGCGGAACGTCTACCGGCCCTGGCATGTCATCCCCGGTCGGATCAATACTGCTCGGCAATCGCGCGCGCAGACAGCCAGTTCGTCGACGGCAACAGCGCTTGATCTCAGGGTTGACTGAGTCGTGGTCGCATGCAATGTTCCGCGAGATCGAACGGGTTGCTGGTGGTGAGACTTACGCGCAAGGAATATCGGGGTATTTTGTGCGCCGCGTTCGTCTTGACGCTTGGGCTCGCCCCTCG
>PMNO01000382.1 GCA_003161835.1 Myxococcales bacterium
GCCCGGTCCGCCCGGTCCGCCCGACCCACCCGGCGTCATCGAACGCCCCCACATGGGCGTCAATGTGTCCGCGAGAACCGAGGTCTCCGTCTGCACCATGCCATCCAACATCGCGCGACAAACCGGATCAGGCAGGCCCGCTGAGCCGCCACCCATATCCCAAGGCTGACCGTTGGGCTTGCTGGGAACCAGCGTCGCAGATGAACAAATCACGGTCCATCGCGCGCTCGGCGTCAAGCCGCATACGCCAGTATCCCCGCATTCAAAGCAAGGATCGCAAGGCGCACAAGCCTCCCCCGACGAGCCGCACCGCTGGTCGTTTCGATTCGTGACACACGTCGCGCCGTTGCAACACCCGTTGGGGCAGGTCGTGGCGTTGCAAGACCCATTGCCCCCCCCAGCGCGTCCACCGGGGCCTGTCCGGCCGCCGGTGGCATTTGCACCCGCGCCAGCGACGCCTCCAGTCGCCAGGCCGCCTGCGCTCCCGCCGCTGCCCAACAGACCTCCTGTTGCGGTCGAAGCCCCGCCGCCCGAACCGACAGAACCGCCGGTCACGGAGGCCCCGCCGGTGGCCGCCACGCCGCCGGTACCAACCGCGCCGCCGCTGCCGGTCACGTCACCGCCGCCGCTGCCGGCACCGATAACTTGCGACGTATCACCTCCCGTTCCGAGCACGACGGGGCCCACCATTCCAGGTCCCCCCCCTCCAGCGTCGGGCGCTGCCGCTCCGCGCGAATCGAATGCGCCCGAGGCAGAGGCATCGGTACTTGCGGTTTCACCCACCCCGCCCAAGCCGACGTTGTTCAATGAGCACCCCAGCGCGACCAGCCCCCCCAACCACAGACTCCAGCGGGACCGAATCAGCGAGTGATGCATTGTCTCCTCCTCTGCACGTTGAGCGCCGGCACGAACCGCATATACCCTGTCGGTGAGGACAATTGTCCATCTTTGCCAAACAACCTGGTCGCTTTCGCCCAATTTCGGGCAAGTTGACTTTACCCCATCAGGTCTGATTCCGCTGCCACGCAGGCACGTCCGAGGGCCCGCCAAAAAAAACAACCTGTGTGCGTCATTCTTCCCCATCATCAGGAGGGGCATCCACGGCCGGAATCTTCTCACTTCCCGCCGTCCACCCCGCGAACCATAGGCGAACGCGTTACCGACATGAAACCGCTCCGCCCACACTTGGAACTGCCCAGGCCACGCGTTTCGCCACCCGCCCCATGGTCTTGGCTCTGGGCGTCTTGGTTGACGCCCACGATTTTGCTGGGGCACTTGGTTGGTTTGTTGGTTTCGACGGGCCGTCGCAAATGGATTGCGGGGCCCGCCGCATTTGCCTGGCTGTACGAAATCCGTCCCGGAATCGGATTGGACTGGGTTGTTGCCGTTACCCTGGGCCACGTGATCCTGCACCGACGCGGGGTCTTCGAGGGGCAACGCGGACAGCTGATCCTGGCGCACGAATTGGCACACACGCGGCAGCACGATTGGCTCGGCCCGCTCTATTTGCCCCTGCACATCCTCGCTCAGACCGCGAGCGCGCTCGTGTCCTTGGGCCACCGACCACGGCACAGCCGCGTTCACGATCACAATCCGCTCGAGCAAACCTTCATCTGCTTGGGAGCGTCGGGCTACGGGCCATTGGCGCGGGGTCAAACCGCGCCGGCGCGCCCCGGCAGCCCTGCGCCCATCACCGCCGAGGCGATGTTGACCGCGTTCGGATTGGCCGACGGCGGACGACCCACCTGACGAGAGCCCCTGCAACGCCAGCCTGCGCGCCGAGTGAAGCCTTGGTCAGGAGGTGGTTTTCGACTACGACGCGATCGCGCCGACGGCCTCGGCGGCGAGGGGGCCGCCGGGCGGTGCCGGAACGATTGACACCGCCTGCCGCAGCGAGTCCGCGTCCAGGGGATCGATCAGACGATCTGCGTCGACGCCCCACAAAGCGACTCGCGCGATCGACGTTTGTGCCGCCACGTCGAGACCCCAAAGACTCTCGATCACCTCGATCGGTTTCGCGGAGCCCTCGGCGGACACGGCCAGATGAAACCGCACCAGATCGCCCTCCGATTCCCCGGACAGATCCCATTCCAACTGGCGGCAAACGCGCGCCGTTTCCGCAGCTCCCGCCACGGGCGTCGCCATCGAGACAAGGGCGCGGCGTACATCGATCATGCGGCCCACGCCGCTGCCCTCGCCTCGTCGTTTCACGGTGATGGGCTGGGCGCCCGCCGCGATCTCGACCCCGGGACGAGCGGAAATGCCGGCGGGCAACCGGGCCCAAAATTCCCCGCGCGCAATCACCCGACCGAGCGCGCGATCGTTGTGTCCGAGCGCCACCCCCCCGAGCCAGTTCACGCCATCCAGCGTGACCAGTTGGAGCCGGCGCGCCAGCTCGGACGCCGCGATGGGCTCACCCAGCTTGACGTCCAGCAGCTCACCCAGCGACGGGATGCCCAGCCCCAGCGCCGGCCCAAACGACAACTCGGGCTTGGGGTGAAAGCCGATTGAGTAGTTCAGCTCCACACCCGCGCGCCGAAAGATGCGCGGCAGGTGCCGCACCAAATCCAGGTGGCCGAGGAATGCCACCCGCCCCAGCTTCGTGTATCGCAAGCGCACCCGATACGCCTCACCCTGCGCGATCCGGGTCGGGGGCTGCGTCCGAGCCGAGCGCTTGGCGCGAGCGCCCACCGGCGCACCCGCCGCGTCTGCTCCCTCCATCGGCTCGTCGGCCACCGCTGGATCGCCCATGCGCGCCACCGGCGCCGCGTCCACGGGCTTGGTCCATGCGTTCATGCGCCGCAGGTAGAACAGACGTTCTTCCTTCATTCCGCCGAGATCGCAGGCGACCCCGCAGTCGTAACAGATCAGCTTGTCCTTGTGCCCCGCCTCGGCGGCGGCGACGCTGCTCGGGTGCAAGAGCTTCTTGTAAGGCTTTCCGCAGGGAGGCGACAGGCGATCCTTGAGCGCCTTCCGATATTCCTTGAGCAGGAAGTCAGGCTCCAGATCGATGTCGATGTGATCCCAGGGCAGATGCGCCGTCACCGGGATGGTCCCGAGGTAACGCCCGACCTCGAGGCCGGAGGCGATCTGCGTGTCGTCCAGGGCCTGATCCCAGAGATCCATGCGCAGCTGCTCGTCCCAGCTGTCGAACCGACAGCCGAGGCGAAAGGCCCGCTCCAGCACGTCGGCGACCTCGCGATCGCCACGCGAGAAGATCGCCTCNNCTTCTGGGCGGCCTGGGCCAGGAGCCCCTGCTTGCGCGCCGTCTCGCTCTCGGCGTCCATGGCTGCCCACTGAAAAGGCGTGTGCGGCTTGGGAACATGAGTCGACACCGACGCCGTGACGGTGGCCCCCGCCTGATAGCGACGTCCGATCTCCTGCACGCGAGCGGCGGTCTCGACGATGCCGCGCACGTCCTCGTCGGTCTCGGTGGGCAACCCGATCATGAAGTACAGCTTCATGCGGTGGAACCCCCGCGAGAACACCCGGTGGGCGGACTCGATGATGTCCTCCTCGGTGACGTTCTTGGTGATGACGTCGCGCATGCGCTG
>PMNO01000447.1 GCA_003161835.1 Myxococcales bacterium
CCGGCGGCGTCGTCCGGGGTGGCGCCGGTATTGAAACACTGGTCGTAAAGATCCTCGATCTTGGGGTTCGTGCCGCGCAGGGGGGCGACGGTGGGCTCCCCGGCGCCCGCGTTGGCGAATGCCTCAAGAACACCCATGGGCAAGTCCTGGGCGATCTGCGACTTGATTCCGAAGACGATGGTCGTGATCCCTTGTGCCTTCAGCTTCTGTATCGTGCCCACCACGCCGTCGGGAGGACACAGTGCGTTTCCGTCGCCGCAGTAGTCGGGCTCGCCATCCGTCACGTACAGGATGTACTTGCTTCCCGGCGCTTGGTCAGCGGCCAATTCGGCGCCGATCAACCCGAGCGACTGACTCGCGGGGGTTTCGAACTTCATTCCGGATTGCGTGGAATTGGGCTGAAAAGGAAGCGCGTTGTAGACGGCCGCGATGGCGTCGTAGTTCTTGAGACCGGGAGCGACCTTGTTGAGTATCGGACACATGCCCCCAAAGCGCACATTGGTGCCCGTGAATGAAGTGAACCCGAATCGCACCTCCGCCTGAAGCGCTTGCACCACGGTCAGGATTCCGTCCTTGAGTTTGGCCCAGGGCGTGTCCGTTGGGGTGGAGCAGGCGGACTCCACGTTGGCGGTCGAGATGCAGTCGAACATGCTTCCCGAGCGATCGACCATCACATAGACCGTCGGAATTTGGGGCACCGACTTGTACATGCCTTCCTGGCAGGTCATGGTCGCGACGTCCGAGGTTACCAGTCCCGCGTCGCCGCGCGCGAACCCGCCGCCGCTTCCGGTGGCGATGCCGCCCATCGCGCCACTGCCGGGTGTGCCTCCGGTACCAGTTCCTCGGATGCCTCCGGTTCCGGTGGCGCCGGTCGTGCTCACCTTGGCGCACCCCGCCGAGACCGAGATCGCCGCGGCCGCGAGCACGCCCAAGGCCGCGACCAAAGAGTGAAGTGCCCCACGGTCGTGTTTGCGCGACATTTCGAAAATATAACGGATCAGCGCGCCAACTTGGGAAAGAGCAAACGAGGCGGCAAGAAAGCGGCACCCGGGTGACCTATCCCCGGGGGGCGTTTCCTTTTTGTTCGGCCTGCCGTGTTATCCGTGCACCCGCACTACACCTGTCTTTTTCACCACCCCACAGCTCGACGGAGGAAGTTGATGTTTCGAGACGCCGCCATCAGTCGCAAGAAGCGATGTGTCGCCACCAGCGTGATCGCGGGAGCCGTGGCATGCATCGGGTGCGCTTCCCCTCAAAAGGCCGACGGTCCAAACTCGCCGGCCTCGATCGGTGGAGCGGCGGCGTCGGACGGTGGCGCCAAGGGGACTGGCACTTCCGCGGCGCCCGTGCCCCGCCATGCCGCGGGAGAGAATCCGTTCGTGGGGGCCAAGTGGTGGGAGGANNCCCGAGACCGCCGAGTTGCTGGGCAAGATCGCCAAGAACGGCGGCGCCGACTGGATCGGTGAATGGACGCCGTATGTCGAGCGTTGGATCGAAAAGCGGATCACCTTGCTGAACAAGAACGGCGCGCTGCCATATTTCGTCGCGTACAAGATCCCGAAGCGGGACTGTGGCCAGTATTCCGCCGGCGGAGCGACGAGTGGTGAGGACTACAAGGACTGGGTCCGGCAATTCGCGCGCGGCATCGGTACGCGCAAGGCGGTCGTGATCCTGGAGCCGGACGGGCTCCCTTTGCTGAAGAAATGTCTTTCGGAAGGGGATCAGAAGGAACGGATCGAGCTCATCCGATTCGCCGTGCATACGTTCGCCCAACTGCCGCAAACATGGGTCTACATGGATGCGGGGAATTCCGGCTGGATTCCCGCGCCAGAGATGGCGGAGCGCCTGAAAGCGGCGGGAATCGACGAAGCGGACGGCTTTTCGTTGAACGTCTCGAACTACAAGGCGACCGACGAGACCATCAGGTACGGCAAGCAGCTGTCCGCGCTGGTGGGTGGCAGGCATTTCGTCATCGACACAGGCCGCAACGGCAACGGCGCGCCGGACGTCAAGGGAGATTCGGAGGCCTCGTGGTGCAATCCAGACGGCCGCGCGATCGGGTCCGTGCCGACGACCGAGACGGCCGATCCGTTGTGCGATGCGTATCTCTGGATCAAGAAGCCAGGTGAGTCGGACGGAACTTGCAATGGGGGGCCAAAGGCGGGAGAGTTCTGGCCGGAACGGGCGCTCGATCTCGCGAAGCGAGCAAAGTGGTGAATGCGCGGTTAGCGACTGCGCGGTTGGCGGCTGGTTGATCGAACGAAGGAGTTCTCGTGAAGGTAGCGTGGGGATTGGTGGGGTGTTTTCTTGCTGGCGTGGGCGGACTCTTCGGCGGCGGCTGCGCGACCGACAGCCCGGCGGGCGGGGGAGGCGGGGCCGGGTTTGGGACGGGGGGAAAAGGGAGCGGCGGCGGGTCTGGCGGGCTCGGCGCGTCCGGGACCGGCGGCGGCTTCAGATCCGGCGGCGCATCGGGGACCGGCGGCCTGAATGCGAGTGGGGGCGCGGTGGCGAGCGGGGGGGCGGTGGCGAGCGGGGGGGGCACCGCTGACGGCAGTGGCGTGAGCACGGGCGGCACCGGTGCTGGCGGAGCGATGAGCCGTGGTGGTTCGGGTGCTGGGGGCGCCTTGACCGGCGGCGCGGGTGGAGCGGGCGGAGCCGGCACTGGCGGCATCNNTGGTGCCGGCGCGGGTCGCGGCCGTCCCTCCCAGCGATTCATTCAACAACAATCACATCAATTTTGGGATTATCGAAGGGCCGGTCTGGATCGGCAACGCGCTCTATATGTCGGAACTCGGCATACCCGACAACATCCACCCGCCTGCATCGCGTACTTTGAAGGTCGATTCAGCCGGGGTCGTGTCGATCGTTCTCCCCCCGGAGAAATCGGGAACCAATGGAATGGCGGTCGACGCGGCCGGAAATCTTGTTGCCGGCAACCACCGGCTTGGTTCCATCACGCGCTTCGCGCTGCCGGGCTTCGCCGCGACAGAAATCGTTTCCTCGTACAACGGCGTGCGCTTCAATGCGCCGAATGATCTCACCTTTCGTGCCGACGGAAATCTCTATTTTACCGATCCGGATTGGCAGGCGTCCACGCCGCGTCCGCAAACCAAGACGCGCATCTATCGCGTCGCGCCCGGCTCCATGAGTGCGACCGTCGTCGACGAAAGTCGCACCGAGGCCAACGGGATCACCCTGTCGCCGGATGGCAACACGATGTACGTGTCCGGCGCGGACGGCTTGTTCCGCTATGCCGTAGCCCCGAACGGCACGGTGGGAACGGGAACGAAGATCGCCCCGTCCATTGTTGACGGCGACGGGATGGCGATCGATTGCGCGGGAAATCTGTATGTCGCCGCGAACGACGCCAACGGCCTGATTGTTCTTGACCCAAACGGAATGATCTTGGGGACGATCACCGTCGCCGAAGCGATGGCCGTCACCAACGCCGCTTTCGGCGGAGCCGATCACAAGACGCTGTACATCACCACGCTCGGTATCGGTGCGCAGAACGGCCTGTTCACCGTCCACATGAACGTCCCGGGTTTCCCGTACTAGTGATTCTCCCCCCCCTGAGGGCGGGCCCGCTGGCGTCAAACGACGCCGAAAATTGCGCGCACGAGCGGGTACAATTCCTTGGACCGATCGCTGTTCGCTATTCCGATCCGGACGGACACCTTGGACCCGTCGCCCCATGGCCACCACATCGCGAAAGGCACCATCCCGGCGACGGCGGTCCCCGTGAAGAGCAACTGGCCAGGGCGCAGATCGCCGCAGCGCTGCTCCAACGCGCGCACGGGGCCTGGGGCTCCGGTGAACGATTCCGGGGTCCATTCCGACGGCACCAACGGAGCAAGGATCTCCCGCAGGGATGGCGCGACCTTCGCGTCCACCGATGACGTCACGCATTTGAACCGGTGATCCCAGCTCCAGTCGGAGGCAGGCCATGCGGCCCGCAGCGCGGTCAGGGAGTCTAGCAGCGGCTGCCAGGGCTCGGCGGATGTCGACATCGCGACAGGATAACAGAGAGAGTATCGCCGCCGCCGATTTTCCATTTTCGCAATTGTTTACGCCGGATTAACAATCCGGACATTCCGGCGTCATCGTGGGTGCGTAGGCTGCCCTCGATGATGACGAAAACGACCAGCAAGTCAGGCCAATCACGCAAGACGACCGGCCGCGGTCAATTTCTACTCGCCGCGCTGCTCGCGGGTACTGCTGTAACCGGGGCCTTTGTCGCGCGCATCGATGCGGCGCCGGAATCGGGCGCGGCCAAACCNNATCCAGAAGGGCTGGTTCAAGGAAGCGGGCGTGGACGTTGAGTTCTCTTGGTTCGAGTACACGCCGTCCATGGAGGCCTTCGCCGCGAACAAGGTAGACGCGGTGATGATGACGATGGGCGATGCTTTGGTGACCGGTGCCCCCGGCGCGCGCAGCGTGGCTATCTTGATCACCGACTACAGCAACGGAAACGACATGATCGTGGCCAAGAAGGGCATCACGTCGCTGAAGGCCCTGAAGGGCAAGAAGATCGGTCTGGAGATCGGCCTGGTCGAGCATTTGATGCTGTTGAAAGGCCTGGAAAAGGTCGGAATGAAGGAGAGTGACGTCAAGCTGATCGCGGTGCCGACCCACCAGACCGCGCAGTCCTTGGCGTCGGGTGATGTGGACGCGATCGGCGCGTGGCAGCCCAACGCGGGCCAGGCCTTGAAGGCGGTGCCGGGTTCGAAGGCGATCCTCACCAGCAAGGATCTTCCCGGCCTCATTTACGATCTCGTCTGCGTCAGCCCCAAGAGCTTGGCGCAGCGGCGGGCTGATTGGGTCAAGGTCGTCAAGGTCTGGAATCGCATCGAAGCCTTCGTCACCGATCCAGCCCACAGGGCGGAGGCCGTGAAGATCATGGCAGCGCGCGCCGGTGTTCCTGCCGACGAATACGGCAAGTTCTTGCCGGGAACGCGGTTTCTCACCCCCCAAGAGGCGATGGGGCGGTTTCAGAAGAAGGACACCTTGGATTCCCTGTACGGCAGCGGCAAGGTGGCCGACGATTTCAACGTGGCCAACAAGGTGTACGCCAAGTCGCAGAACCTGGCCGACTACATCGACGCGTCCCTCTCGAAGGAAGCGCTGGGCAAGTAAACGAGAACCGACGGGAGCAAGACCTGATGGGCACGATGGGGACAAGACGGCGCCCCTGGTTGCGGATTCTCGGCAAGGTGTCGCCGAGGCGGCGGGCGGCCCTGGCAGTGCTCTCGTTCCTGACTCCGCTCGGGCTTTGGAGCCTCGTGAGCTATGTGCCCTTCATCTGGCACCCCATGATCCGCGTCGACGACGCGGGCGACGCGAGCTGGTTCTCGCCCGGCGAGCTGGTTGATTCCGACGCGTTCGGCGAGGAAAATGCCCGCATCAGCTCCGAGCACGGGCACCTCGCCTCGGGCGTGCGGTCCAATCCGGTGTTCCTGCCGGCCCCCCACACGGTCGCCCGTGCCCTCGTGACCGGGTTCACGACGCCGCCCGCCAGGCCCGAGGAGCCGTGGCTGCACCAGGCGCTGTGGCACAGCATCACCATCATCTTTTGGGGATTCGCGGTGTCGTCTCTGGTGGGCGTGCCGCTCGGTATCCTGTGCGGGGCGCTGCCAGCGATGGCGCGCATGACCGAGCCTTTCATAGAGTTCTTCCGGTATCTACCGGCACCAGCGTTCGGGGCCCTGGCGGTCGCCGTGCTCGGAATCAATGACGCGCCAAAAGTGGCGATTATCTTCGTGGGGACCTTCTTTCAGCAGGTGCTGGTCATTGCGAACACCACGCGCCGGATCGATCCCGGGTTGTTGGAGGCGGCGCAGACGCTGGGCGCCTCGCGACGGGACTTGCTGTTTCGGGTGGTCCTCCCCGGCATCATCACCGACGTCTACACCGACATGCGCGTCTTGCTGGGGTGGGCGTGGACCTATTTGATTGTTGCCGAGTTGATTGGNNCGGCGTCGTCGCGTCGCCGCGGGGGCGCAATGCGTGTGGCTCCGATGGCGCCGACCTTGCCCGCCAACGAGGGAGCGCCGGGATGAGCGAGGGCCTATCGATGCCCAGCTATCGAGATCAGCCACCGGCTGTTTCGGATCGCTTTCGGCGCTTGAAGGAACGACCCGTCATCCTGGACGTGCAAAATCTCGTCAAGACCTTCGAGGGTGCCGCGGGCTCGGTGGTCGCGCTGGATCACATCAGCTTTCAGGCGTTCAGGCGCGAATTTCTGTGCGTGATCGGACCCTCGGGTTGCGGCAAGTCGACCTTGGCGCGGATCATCGCGGGATTGGACTCCCCCACGGGCGGACAAATGCTCCTGGACGGCAAGGCGATCGACGGCCCGGGGCCGGATCGGGGCATGGTCTTCCAGGGCTACACCCTGTTCCCCTGGCTGACCGTACGGCGCAACATCATGTTCGGTCCGGAGGTGTCGCGCGGTTTGTCCGGCTCGTCCGCCGACGCCGAGGCCCAGGAATGGATCGAGCTGGTCGGGCTATCCCGCTTCGCGGACTCCTATCCCCACCAGCTGTCGGGCGGCATGAAGCAGCGGGTGGCGATTGCGCGCGCGCTGGCCAATCGCCCTCGGATCCTGCTGATGGACGAGCCATTCGGCGCGCTCGACGCCCAGACACGCGCGCAGATGCAGTCCTATCTCCTGCAGATCTGGAAACGCGTGGACATCACGATCGTGTTCATCACCCATGATCTGGACGAGGCGGTCTACCTGGCCGACCGGGTGCTGGTGCTGGACGCCCACCCGGGGCGCGTACGCGAGATGATGGAGGTGCCCGTGCCGCGNNCGCATGACGGTGGTAGGAGATGACGTCGAATGACGCGTCCGCATGACACGAATCCCGGCGCGCCAGACCTGATTGTCGCGGAAACCTTGCGAGGTGGCCAGGCCTGGTCGCGGCGGCTGGCCCCCGGCCAGGTGCTGCGCATCGTCGACCCGACCGGCTCGGCCTGCGTGTCGGCGCTGTTCTACAACTCGCGCGATCCTCTTGAACGCTACAACATGGCGGATACGCTGAAAGCGCAGTACACCGCGTTTCTGACCACGGGCCGGGTTCTTTACTCCGACATGGGCCGGGTGCTGATGTCGATCATCGACGATACGTGCGGATGGCACGACACGATCTCGGGCTGCGGGGACGAATCCACGGCCGAGGCGCGCTTCGGACCCGGCGGATATCAGGAGTTGCGCAACGACTGGCATCGAAACGCGCGAGACAATTTCATGGTCGAGCTATCGAAGGTCGGTCTGGGCAAGCGCGACATCGTTGCCAACGTGAACTTTTTCACGCGGGTGTCGGTGGATGATGCGGGTCAGATGCGCTGGGTGCCGAACAATTCCCATGCCGATGCGCGCGTCGATCTGCGGTGCGAGATGGACACCTTCGTGGTGCTGTCGAACACGCCGCACCCGCTGGCTCCTGCGCGGGACTATGCGCCCCCCCCGGTCGAGATATCCGTGCGCTGGGCGGCCCCAGCCGAACGTCCGGGAGACCTCGACCGATGCCGGCTGTCGCGCCCGGAGAACGCGCGCGGATTTTCTCTGACGGCGGCATACCTGGCTGAGGTGGAATCCGAGAAAAATGGTCGCGCGCCCGCGGACCGGGAGCGCGCGCGGTGACTGTCGTCGCCGCGGCGGCGACGACGCCGTTCACCCTCAAGGAGAGCACCCTCGAACCAGCGACGGCCGTGTACGATGAAATCCTGCCAGCGGGGCGCGGGTGGAGCCGTGAAATTTCTCGCGGGCAGGTCTTTCGAATCGTCGATCTGGAGGGCAACCAGGCGGTCGACACCTTGTTCTTCAACGCGCGCAATCCCGAGGAACGCTACAGCGCCGTCGACACTATCCGCGGCCAACGGAACATCTACCTGACCACCGGCACGATGTTGATGTCCAACGACGGCCGGCTTCTGCTGACGATCGTGGCCGATACCTGCGGCCGGCACGACACGCTGGGCGGGGCGTGCTCCGCCGAGAGCAACCAGGTCCGCTATGCGCTGGACAAGAAATACATGCACAACTGCCGCGACAGCTTCTTGCTGGAGTTGGCGCGGTTGGGGCGCGGAATGGGCAAGCGCGACCTGCCCAGCAATATCAATTTCTTCATGAACGTTCCGGTAACGATGGAAGGGGGCCTGTCGTTTGCCGACGGGGTATCGGCGCCCGGGCGTTACGTCGAGATGCGCGCGGAGATGGATGTGCTGGCCCTGATCTCGAATTGTCCTCAGCTCAACAATCCCTGCAATGGCTACAACCCCACGCCTGTTCGCCTGCTGATCTGGGACGCCCCGTGACGGCGGGTTTTCGTCCCGGGACGTTTCGGGCAACCACCCCGGGCAACCACCAGCCGGTGCGACGTGCTGTTTCGTAAGGTCCTGATCGCGAACCGCGGCGCGATCGCCACGCGCATCTCACGCACGCTGCGGCGCCTGGGAATCGCCCCGATTGCCGTTTATTCCGACGCCGACAGGTACGCGCCCCATGTGCTGGAAGCGGACGCGGCTGTATATCTGGGGCCCGCGCCGGCCAGCGAGAGTTACCTGCGCGGGGACGCCATCATCGAGGCGGCGCGGTCGACGGGTGCCCAGGCCATCCATCCCGGCTATGGCTTTCTGAGCGAGAACGCCGATTTCGCGGAGCGCTGCGAACAGGCCGGGATCGCATTCATCGGGCCGACACCGCGCCAGATGCGTGACTTCGGCCTCAAGCACACGGCGCGGGAGATCGCCGAATCGAGCGGGGTTCCCCTGTTGCCGGGGTCCGGTCTACTGGCGGACGTCGCGGAGGCTCAACGCGAGGCGGCCCGGATCGGATTTCCGGTGATGCTGAAGAGCACCGCGGGCGGCGGCGGAATCGGCATGCGCCGGTGCGATTCCGCGGCCGAGCTGTCCGACGGGTACGAGACGGTCGCGCGTCTGGCGCGCACGAATTTCAAGGACGCCGGGCTCTACCTGGAGAAGCTGGTGGAGCGGGCGCGCCATGTCGAGGTGCAGATCTTCGGTGACGGGGCTGGTGAGGTGGTGGCGCTCGGCGAACGCGATTGTTCGCTCCAGCGCCGAAACCAAAAGGTGATCGAGGAAACGCCGGCGCCGGGTCTGGGACAGGCGGTTCGACAGGCGCTCGGTGCCGCGGCCGTTGGGCTCGGGCGCTCCGCTCACTACCGATCAGCCGGCACGGTCGAATTCGTGATGGACGCCGCCACCAACGCCTTCTACTTCCTGGAGGTCAACACCCGCATTCAGGTCGAGCACGGGATCACGGAGGAGGTGACGGGGGTCGATCTGGTTGAATGGATGGTGCGTTTGGCGGCGGGGCAGTTGCCGCGCCTGACGATGCTCTCGGCCGAAACCAAGGGGTTCGCGATCGAGGCGCGGCTGTACGCGGAGGATCCGGCGCGTGGCTTTCAGCCTAGCTGCGGCGCGCTGACGCGCGTGACCTTTCCGCGGGGCGTGCGCGTCGAAACCTGGGTCGAGGCCGGGACCGAAATCACGCCGTACTACGACCCCATGATCGCCAAGGTCATCGCCCGGGGCGCGACGCGCGCCGAGAGCATCGAAAGATTGCGCACCGCGCTCTGCGCGACGCAGATCGACGGCGTGGAGACCAATCGCGGGTTCCTGATCGCGGCCCTGGACAGCGAGGCCTTTCGCGCCGGTGACGTTCACACGCGCCTGTTGGAGGGCGTCACCAGCGCGGCGCCCTCCGTGGAGGTCGTGGACCCCGGCACGCAGACGACGGTTCAAGATGTTCCCGGACGCCTCGGTTACTGGGCGGTCGGTGTTCCTCCCTCCGGCCCGATGGACGACCTGTCGTTCCGAATCGGCAATCGACTGGTTGGAAACCCGAACCACGCCGCCGGCTTGGAGTGCACGATGGTGGGTCCGAGCCTACGCTTTCGATCCACGACGATGGTGGCGCTCACGGGAGCCGACATGGGCGCCACGCTCGACGGCGCCGTCGTACCTCGGTACCGCCCGATCACCGTGCCCGCGGGGGGCGTGTTGCGCCTGGGGGCGGTGCGCGGGGCAGGGTGTCGGGCCTACGTCGCGATCCAGGGGGGGATCGATGTGCCCGCTTATCTGGGCAGCCGATCCACCTTCACGCTGGGGCTGTTTGGCGGCCACGCTGGCCGCGCCTTGCGGGTTGGCGACGTTCTGCACGTGGGCGAGTCGGCGCCCGGAGTCGATGCGCCCGCCGCGATCACGGCGTTGGGCGGCGGAGCGTCGCTGTCACCAGCGCTGGCGCTAGCGCCCACGCTGTCGAACGCTTGGACGCTGGCGGTCTTGCATGGCCCGCAGAGCGCCCCCGATTTCTTCACGCCCGCCGACATCGAGACGCTCTTCGGGACGGCGTGGGTGGTTCACCACAACTCGAACCGCACCGGGGTGCGGCTCATCGGACCCAAGCCGACATGGGCGCGGAAGGACGGAGGTGAAGCGGGGCTGCATCCCAGCAACATCCACGACAACGCGTACGCAATCGGCACGATCGATTTCACCGGCGACATGCCGGTGATCCTGGGGCCCGACGGCCCCAGCCTGGGTGGCTTCGTCTGTCCGGCGACCGTGGTCGCGGCCGATCTGTGGAAGCTGGGTCAGCTGAAAGCCGGCGACACCGTGACGTTTCGGGCCGTGACCCTGGACGAGGCGCGCCAGAGGAGGGCGCTGCAGGAAGATTTGATCGCGACGCTGGATCCGCGGCTGCTCGACGGTGCGGACGGGATCTCGACGCCGGGATCGGGTGGCGGGGGCGTTCGTGCGGTTTCGCCGCCATCGAGCGACGCCGTGTTGTTGCGCTTGCCCGAGACCGCGCAGCGGCCCGCGGTTGCGATCCGCCAAGACGGCGACGCGAACCTGCTGATCGAATACGGGCCCATGGTCCTGGATCTGGCGCTGCGTTTCAGGGTCCATGCCCTGGCGGCGTGGTTGGAGCAGCATCGGGTGCCCGGGATCGTCGATCTGACCCCCGGGATTCGTTCGCTGCATGTCCACTATGACGACACCCAGTTGCCGCGCGAGCGCTTGCTGGAAATGCTGGCGCGAGCGGAGGCGGAGCTGCCGGCGACGGACGAAATCGAGGTTCCGTCGCGTGTCGTCCACCTGCCGCTGTCCTGGGACGATGCCGCCACCCGCCTGGCCATTCAAAAGTACACCCAGTCCGTGCGTCCCGACGCGCCCTGGTGTCCCAGCAACATCGAGTTCATCCGGCGCATCAACGGCCTCGACGACGTCGATCAAGTGCGCGACATCGTGTTCGCGGCGAGCTATCTGGTGTTGGGGCTTGGCGACGTGTATCTGGGCGCACCGGTCGCAACGCCCACGGATCCCCGGCACCGCTTGGTCACGACCAAGTACAACCCCGCGCGAACCTGGACACCCGAGAACGCGGTCGGGATTGGCGGGGCATACCTTTGCGTGTACGGCATGGAGGGCCCCGGCGGCTACCAGTTCGTCGGTCGGACCTGCCAGATGTGGAACCGACTGCGTCAGACAGGCGACTTCACCGAGGGCAAGCCGTGGCTCTTGCGATTCTTCGACCAGATTCGCTTTTTCCCGGTGAGCGAGACGGACCTGCTCGCGTTTCGCGAGGAATTTCCGCGCGGCCGGGTCAAGCTGAGGATCGAGCAGACCACCTTCAAGTTTGCCGCCTATCGGGCGTTCTTGAACGAGAATCAGACGTCCATCGATACCTTCAAGCGGCGCCAGCAAGCCGCCTTCGAGGCGGAGCGCGAACGCTGGGCGCTGATGCCGCCGCCGCCCGATCTGGATCTGGCCGCGGGGCAGGACGAGAGCGGGACGGGGGCCTCCGCCCTGCAGGCCAGCGAAGTCGCCGTTCGCGCGGATGTGACGAGCAGCGTCTGGCAGCTCGCGATCGAGGTGGGCGCCCGCGTGGCCGCCGGGGATCGCCTGATGATTCTGGAAAGTATGAAGATGGAGATCCCGGTGACCGCGCCCGTCTCCGGCGTGGTGAGCCGGCTCCTCGCGCGGCCAGGTGGCCTCGTTTCGGCCGGGCAGATGGTGGCGGTGATCAGCACGGAACCGCCGCCCGGGTGAGCTACTCGGCGGGCTCCAGCAAGGGTCCGTGGGCTTCGGGAATATGTTCGTGTTCGCCCTCTTCCTCGGCGGGAACGGGCGTTGCCTGGGCGAAGCGGGCACACCCCATGAGCACGCCGGCGACCCCGAGATAGGCGAGGGCGACCACCGGGGTTTCGCCGATTCCGATGGCCTCACCGTGCATGAACCCGAAGAAGGTCAACGCGGCCCCCACCAATGCGAAGATCGCCGACCTCATGAACTGCCGCTCGATGATGAACACCGCGATCGCCGCCAGAACGACCCCCGCCAGGATCGCGCCACCCCCCATGATGGCCAGCCCCTGATACATCACGCCCGTTTGGCCGAGCTTGTCGAAGCCAACCGCCGCCGCGTTCGTTCCCGCGGCTGCCAGCGAATTATCGATCTGCAGCTTGCCCCATGCGGCAACGTGCGGAATCAGCGCCAGCACGATAGCCGGCGCATGACGCTTGGGCGTTTCCTGGAAGGCCTGCGACCCAATCAGCATGCCGATGTACAAGAGGATAGGAGAGATGGCGACCACGGGAACCAACGACACGATGAGTGAGATCACTCCGAACCACGACAGGAGAATGACGGTGATACCCGTGGCCGCCGAATAACCGATGCGCCCACCCATGGCTTTCCAGCCCGGGTGGCCGATGTAGACCGCGTTGATGAAGGGATTGCCCATCGAGCACCCGATCAGGCTGATGACCCCGTCGGCGGTCAGGACGCGCGTCGTGGGGAAACTGTCGCCCGCGACGGCCGCGCTTTCGACATTGTCCAGCGCCTCCACCAGATCGTAAATCCCAAACGGGATCGCCGTGACGAGGATGACGCCGAGGAACTGGAAACCCGAAAA
>PMNO01000220.1 GCA_003161835.1 Myxococcales bacterium
CCCGCCCCCCCCACTGCGCGCGTGCGACGCGCTCGCCTCCGGCCCCACCACCGTGTCCAGGGTGCCGCGTACAAAATGCTGGAACAGAGCATCGCCGCAATCCGAGAAGCGGAGCAACCGCGCATCGAACCGCGCCAGGTGTTCCGTCACGTTTCGTAGATCGCGCCGCAGGATCTGCCGGGCGTTATTGTTGCCGGCGACGTCGACGACCTGGGGCAGATCGATGATCGTGGGTCCGCGCGCCGCCATCAAGATGTTGTAGGCGGATAGATCGCCGTGAACGCGCCCCGTGGCCAGCAACCGCTTGACCTGCATGAAGACTTCCAGATGCAGCGCGTTCGCTTGCTCGGGTGTGTAGGGAAAATCGGCCAGACGGGCGGCGGGCGCGCCGCGTTCGTCCACCACCAGCTCCATGAAAAGGACGTTTTCGTACAGGAAGAACGGCTCCGGGACCCGCACACCCGCATCAAACGCGGCGCGCAAGGCGCGAAATTCCATGTCTTGCCAGCCTTCTTCCAGCAACCCCCGCCCGTAGCTGCTCTTGCTGTTCATGGCCCGTCGATCGCGCGAATTGCGGGTCTGATTTCGCCCCTCGACGTAGCTGGCCACCTTCTTGAAGGTACGATCGTCGCGCCCCCGGTAGACCTTGGCGGCCCCCAGATGACCCGCCCGTTCCACAACGTACACGGTCGCCTCCTTGCCGCTCATCAGCCGGGCGTGCACGGCGTCGATCAATCCCTCCGCGACGAGGTGCGACAAGCCGTCATTCTCCCTGGGTGGCACCGACACGTTCTATGTCGGTTTTGTCTCCACGTCAGTACTTAAGGTAAGCCGCGACAGACGGCGATGCCCCATGGGTGAGCGACGGCGGCGGCGACGGCAAGACGGCCTCGCCCCGCCAGACTGGACGTTTTCGACTTCTTGATTCGACCTTTCCCCTGCGCTACCGGTCTACCTTGTGGAGGACTGCGCGTGATGGTCCTCCGGTACCAGGCCCAGGCAAGAGGAGGGAGATCTCATGAGCCAGCAGAGTAACCGTGTGGAATTGCCAGGAAGCCAGAAGGAGGCCCTGCCCGATGCGCGCCCCGCCGGCCCCATCGATCAGGATGAAGTGGTGGACGTCACCGTTCGCGTCCGCGCACTCCCCGGAAGCAACATGGATCGCGCCTTCGCGGAGATGCTTTCCAAGCCGCCCGCGGCGCGGAACTTCCTGACCCCGGAGGAGTTCGAAGGCGTTCACGGGGCGTCCGATGATGACTTCGACCAGGTCGAGGAGTTCGCCGAGGAGCACCGCCTCTCGGTGGTCAGCCGACATCGCGCGCGCCGAACCATCGTCCTGCGCGGAACCCTGGGCGCCCTGCAGGCGGCATTCGGAACACGCCTGGAGATGTTTCATCATCGCAGCGGATCTTTCCGCGGCCGAAGCGGGGTGTTGAGCGTGCCCGCGGCGCTCAAGGACATCGTGGTGGGGGTTCACGGTCTGGACAACCGACCCTTGCGCAAGACCAGGCGCCGGTTGGAACCGATGGTGAATCCGGCAGCCAACACGGGCGCGACCCTGGCCGCGCGCTACAACTTTCCCGCCGGCTCCGACGGAACGGGCCAGTGCATCGGATTCATCGAGCTCGGCGGCGGGTACCGCCTGGCGGAGGTGCGCCGGTACATCAAGGGGCTCGGCCTNNCCGACCACCGCCGACAGCGATGACGGTGAGGTGGTGCTGGACATGGAGGTGGCAGGTGCCGCCGCGCCCGGCGCGCGCCTGGCGGTCTATTTCGCCAACAATTCGGACCGCGACTTCATCGACGCGGTTCTGCAGGCCGTGCACGACGCGCGACGAAAACCGTCCGCAATCTCCATCAGCTGGGGTGGCCCGGAGACGACCTGGACGGATCAGTCCCGGGCTGCCATGGACGATGGGTTCAAGGCCGCGGCCCTGCTGGGCATCACGGTCTGCGTGGCCGCCGGCGATCACGGCACGAACGATGAGCCCGTGCCGCCTTCGGCCGTGCGCGTCGACTACCCCGCCTCCAGCCCGTATGTCCTCGGATGCGGGGGGACGGACATCCAGGGCAGCCAGGAATCCGTATGGAACGACCGCGATGGCTGGGCGACGGGCGGCGGCATCAGCACCAAGTACGCGGTTCCGCCCTGGCAGGAAGGGGTGAACAAGGTCTTGTCCCTGAGTACGAAGAAGAGTGGTAGAGGCGTTCCGGACGTCGCCGGCGCGGCCACCAACTACGCGATCCTCGTCGACGGCGAGGACGCGACCAGCGGCGGGACGAGTGCGGTCGCGCCGCTGTGGTCCGCCCTCATCGTTCGATTGAACCAATCCCTCGGCCGACGGGTGGGATTCGTCAATCCCGCGCTGTATGCCGCCGCAGCGACCGGATTCATCAACATCAGCGGCGGCGACAACGCCGCCGTTGGCGTCCCAGGCTACCCGGCAACGGCCGGTTGGGATCCCTGCACGGGGCTCGGCGTGCCGATCGGCGAAGCCCTAAGGACGAAGGTCTAACGAAAGGGACCGGCCCTCGGGCGTGCCTGCTGGTCCGAGCAGGCACGTTCGTGTGGTCCTTCTTCTCAGCCGCCAGCAGCTTGTCAGTCGCGGCGGCGGCCGCCGAAGAGGCGGAGCAACATCAGGAACAGGTTGATGAAGTCGAGGTACAAGATCAAAGCGCCCTGCAGGGCCGCCTTGGTCATGGCATCGCCGCCGTCGACCTGAGCGGCCATGGCCTTCAGCTTGGCGGTGTCGTACGCGGTCAGGCCGGTGAACACGATCACGCCGACGAAAGTGGTCAGCCAGTACAACATCGCGCTTCCCAGGAACAGATTCACCAGGGACGCGATGACCAGCCCCACCAGGCCCATCATGCAGAAACTGCCCAGGCTGGTCAGATCGCGTTTGGTCACAGCTCCGTAGGCGGACAGACTGGCGAACATGCCCCCGGTCACCAAGAACGTGCCGCCGATGGAACCCATCGTGTACCGCAAGAAGATCACCGAGAAGGTCACACCGCTGAGGATCGCGTAGCCGAAGAACATCGCGGAAGCCGTGCCCGCGCCTACCCGGGCCGCCACAGGAGCGAACGCCATGACCAGCAACAGCTGGGCAATCATCAGCCCGAAGAAAACCAAGCGATTGCCGAAGACAAAATTCAGAGCCGCGGGACTGGACGCCACTGCCAGCGCCACGACACCCGTGGCCGCCAATCCCAGGCTCATGAAGAAGTAGACGCGCTGCAAGAATGCGCGCGTCGATTCATCGCCGCGGGTACCCACCCGGCTCGGCGTGATCACGCGCGCGTCCATTTGATGACTCTGTCCGATCCATGCCATGCCTGGTCTTTAGCACCGGGCCGACCCTGGTGCACGCGCACCGGGGCATTGGCACTTCCGCATGCCGATCGTGGATCGTGAATCTCTATCCGG
>PMNO01000623.1 GCA_003161835.1 Myxococcales bacterium
TCCGGCGCGCACATCAATCCGGCGTTTACTGCGACACTGTTCCGGCTGGGGCGCGTCACTGGGCGCGACGCCGCAGCCTATATGCTGGCCCAGTTCGTTGGTGGCGTCGTGGGAGACTTCTTGTTGGCGGCACTGCTCGGCGACGCGTTCCTCGCGCCGCCCGTCGCGGGCGTCGCCACCCTGCCTGGCCCATCAGGGCTGGGGGTGGCGTTCGTTGCCGAGCTCGGGATCTCGTTCGCGCTGGTGCTGATGGTGCTGACGCTCGGGAGATCGGCGCGCCTGGGTAAGTACACCGGCTTCTTCGTCGGCGCGGTCCTGTTCCTGTACATCACGTTCGAAGCCCCGCTGTCCGGCATGAGCATGAACCCGGCGCGCACACTGGCGTCGGCGCTACCGCTCGGCAACTGGCGCGGTCTGTGGATCTACTTCACCGCTCCGCTCGTCGGGATGTTGCTCGCGTCCGAAGCGCACGTGCGCCTGGTGCGTTCGAAACGCGCCGGCTGCGCGAAGGTGGTTCATAGCTTTCCCTGCATCTTCTGCGGCGGTGGCACGGTGCGCTCGACCTGACGCGCGTCCGCCCGATCGTCGAGCACCGTCCGTAACCACAATCGCGCGCCGGCGTACAAGACGCGCCCGCGCCAGCAAAAGGAGATCCGCTATGCAACCCCACGTCGAAATAGGATTCATGACCGCCCCAAGGGTCCGCCGCACCCTTGCCACCCGGTCCATCATTGCGTCCCACATTGCCCTCCGCGCCGTCCTCGCTGGGCTCGGTGCGTACGCGGCGCTGACCCATGCGGCGCAGGCGGGCGAGCCGCCCAGCATCGTCACGCAAAAGGTGCTGACCCTCGACGGCGCGCGCGAGCTAATCGTTGCCGCGCAAAAGGTCGCGCGCGCCCGCCACACGACCGGCGCCGTCGCCGTCGTCGACGATGGTGGCAACCTCATGGCGCTCGATCGTCTGGACGGCACCTTCGCCGCCGCTTCGAACATCGCGATCGGCAAGGCGCGCACCGCCGCGCAGTTCAAGAAGCCCACCCGCTTCTTCGAGGACGTCATCGCAAAAGGCCGCACCGCGATGACCGCGTTACCGGATTTCACTCCGCTGGGCGGCGGCCTGCCCCTGATGGTCGACGGACAGGTGGTCGGCGCGGTCGGCGTCAGCGGCGCCGCCAGCGCGAAGGAGGACGAGGAACTGGCCCAGATCGCGGCGAGCGCACTCGGCGCATCGGCCCCCGCGGCCGTCCGCTTGATAGATAAGGGGCGCGTCGCCGCCGCGTTCGTGAAGGGCGAACCGCTGGTCGAGACGTCCGACTACAAGGTTCACGCGAGCCACCGCGACGCCGCCGGCAAGTCGGAAGTCCACCTCGCCGACACCGACATCCTATACATGCTGTCCGGCTCGGCGATGGTGGTCACCGGCGGCGCGATGGTCGATCCCGTCACCGTGGAGCCGGGCGAGATCCGCGGCGCGTCGATCAAAGGCGGCGNNCCGCCAGCTGGCGCCGGGCGACGTGATGATCGTCCCCAAGGGCGTCCCGCACTGGTTCCAGTCACTGTCTGGCCCGATCGATTACTACGCCGTGAAGGTCCACTAGGCGACTCCGCTCGACGAAATCAGAGACCAACCCAGGCCACCAGGAGACAACGTCATGCCGTCATCGATTCTGACCGCTGCTCTGCTCGCCGCCGTCGCGGCGCTGGCGCCGGTACGCGCGCCGATGGACCCGCCGCTCGGCCGCGNNCGACGACCGCTCCTGGGAAGTGATTGACCCGACGACGCTGGAGCAGCGCCGCGGCACCGGACGCGTGTCGTTCGCATGGTACCGCCTGGCGGTGACCATGCCCGACCGCATCGGCGACCTCGATCCAACCGGCGCCACCGTGGCGCTGGAAGTCGTCCTCGACGACTACGCTGAGATCTGGGTCGACGGCAAGCTGCCAACTGTACTGGGACAGAACGGTGGCAACATCGTCAAGGGATGGGGCAGCCCCAACCGCGTGATCCTGGGCCGCGACGTACGCCCGGGGCAGCGGTTCCAGATCGCGATCTTCGGGATGAACGGCCCCGTGTCGCAGAGCCCGCAGAACTTCATCTGGATCAAGTCCGCGACTCTGGATGTACACCGCGGCCCGGCGGCGGTCGCGGCCCGCGATCCGGGCGGCCGGGTCACGCGCCTCTCCCCGGCGCTGGACGAGATCGTGCCGCGCGAGCCGCGCATCGAGAAGCTGGCCGAGGGCTTCCTCTTCACCGAGGGCCCGGTGTGGCACCCCGACGGCTACCTGCTGTTCTCGGATCCGAACGCGAACGTCATCTACCGCTGGACCCCCGACGGTGACCTGTCCGTCTGCCGCACCAAAAGCGGCTACCGCGGTATCGACATCGGCGCATACGGACAGCCCGGGTCGAACGGCCTGACGCTCGACCCGCTGCAAGGGCGCCTGACCATCAACGAACACGGCAACCGACGCGTCACCCGCCTGGCCCGGAATGGCGTGCTGACTGTGCTGGCGGACCGATACGAGGGCAAGCGCCTGAACAGCCCGAATGATCTGGTGTACCGGTCGGACGGGACGCTGTACTTCACCGACCCGCCCTTCGGCCTGCCGACATTCTTCGGCGACCCGCGCAAAGAGCTGGCGTTTAGCGGGGTCTATGCGGTCACACCTGACGGCAGGGTGAAGCTTGTGACCCGCGACCTCAGCGGCCCGAACGGGCTCGCGTTCTCGCCCGACGAGAAGTACCTCTACGTCGACAACTGGGACGTCGCGCACAAGGTGATCATGCGCTACGAGGTCGTGCCCGACGGCGGGCTGGCCAACGGAACGGTATTCCTGGATCTCACGCGCATCGCCGGCGAGCAGGCCTTCGACGGGTTGAAGGTCGATCAAAAGGGAAACGTGTACGCCGCCGGTCCCGGAGGGTTGCTGGTGATTTCGCCCGCCGGACAGCAGCTGGGAACGATCCAATTCTCGGAGCAGCCGGCGAACTTCGCCTGGGGCGACGCCGATCGCCGCACCCTGTACGTCACCGCGCGGACCGGGCTCTATCGCGTGTTCCTCAACATCCCCGGCGCGGGGACCGCCGCCCCGCGCGCGCTGGCCGGCAAGTAACGGCACGCGCCCCAAAGAACCCTGGTGAAACCAAATCGGTCGAACGGCGTAGACCCGCAGACAAGCGAAGGACGACGACCATCATGCCCACCAACAATCAGTACGACGTCATCATCATCGGAACCGGCGCCGGCGGCGGAACGCTGGCCTACAGCCTGGCGTCGTCGGGCAAGCGCATCCTGTTGTTGGAACGCGGCGACTACGTCCCGCGCGAGAAGGAGAACTGGAGCTCGGAGGCCGTCAACATCAAGGGGCGCTACAACACCAAAGAGGTGTGGCAGGACAAAGACGGCAAGCCGCTGCACCCGCACACCAACTACTACGTTGGTGGCAACACCAAATTCTACGGCTCGGCGCTGTTCCGCCTGCGCAAGGAGGACTTCGCTGAGCTCCGCCACCACGGCGGCATGTCGCCCGCCTGGCCGATCACGTACGACGACCTCGAACCGTACTACACGCGCGCCGAACGGATGTATGCCGTTCACGGCAACCGCGGCGCCGACCCGACCGATCCACCCGCCAGCGCGCCCTACCCGTTCCCCGCCGTGAGCCACGAGCCACGCCTGCAGCAACTGCACGACGATCTGGCGAGCTGGGGCTACCACCCGTTCCACGTGCCGCTCGGCGTGAAGCTGGACGAAAAAGATCCGCAGAAGAG
>PMNO01000175.1 GCA_003161835.1 Myxococcales bacterium
CCGAGTGGGGCGCCGCTGGATACTTTGGCTTACAGGCCTTCCGGAAGCACGCCGAGAGCAACTCGGAATGCCCTGGCGGACGGTGCACCTCGTCCGGGGTCGACCTCAACGACCAGTCCCGGAGGGCGGCGGACACCTCGACGGTTCTCGCGATCACCGNNGCACGGCGCACGGCGCGCCACGACTGGCGCACGGCGCACGGCGTGTCGCACGTCAGACCTTGGGGTCCTCGGCGCGCTTTCTCGGGCGTGGCAAGCCCAGCTCGGCCAGCCGCGCGACGAGCGTGCGGCGGGAGACGCCGAGGAGCTTGGCCGCCTGGGTCTGGTTACCGCCGCAACGACCGAGCGCCTCGACGATTCGCGCTCGCTCCAGCGACTCGACCTGCGCCCGAAAGCGCGTCGGGTCCATTTCGACGGATGCCGGAGCGGCCGGCACTGCGTTGAAACCAGACGGCGCCGCCGACGGAGGTCCGCTGGGGGAGCTCCTGATCGAGGCCAAGGACGCCGGCAGATACTCCGGGCCGATGGTGCTCTCCGCACACAACACGACGGCTCGCTCGATCACGTTCTTGAGCTCACGCACGTTGCCGGGCCAGAGGTGAGACCGCAACAGCTCCAGCGTCCGCGGGTCCACAACCACATCCCCCCGGCCGATATCCGTCATGAGGCGCGGGACCAGGAAGGCGAGATCGTCCAATCGATCGCGCAGGGGAGGAAGCCTGACAACGGCTGCGGCCAGGCGGAAGTAGAGATCCTGGCGAAATTGCTTGGCCGCGACCAGAGCGGCCAGATCGCGATTGGTGGCGGCGACAACCCGCAGGTCGACCTTGTGGTCGATGGTGCCCCCCACCCGACGCACCACCCGGTTATCGAGGACCCGCAACAGCCGGGGCTGGAGTTCCAGCGGCAATTCGCCGATCTCGTCGAGAAACAAAGTGCCACCGTGAGCGCGCTCGAAAGCGCCCTGGTGCTCGGCGTGGGCTCCGGTAAACGAGCCGCGTTCGTGCCCGAAGAGTTCATTTTCCACGAGGCTGGGCGGAACGGCCCCGCAGTCGAACACCACGAAAGGGGCCTCCGCGCGGTTGCTGCCGTCGTGAATCAGGTGGGCGAACACGTCCTTACCGGTTCCGGTCTCGCCCGTCAGCGTGACTGTGACGTCCGTGCGCGCGAGGCGTTCGACCAACAAGGAAAGCGCGTTCATCGAGGGCGAAAACGGAGAAAGGCGCGGCGCGCAGGGTCGGACAGCGCCCGACAACGGCGTCGACCCACGAGGCCCCGCCTCCAGGGGCGCGACTGCGATTCCGGTGGTGGCGGTGTCCATGGTGCTCCCGGCGATTGGCGTGCCCTCTGGTCTGCGGCGCGCGTGCGGGTGCTTATAACGGCGGGACAACGGCCGCGCTGTGACGATTCCGGACCTGTTGGGTTTCGAACACTCGGTTGCTGGCATAGCTGAGAGGACTCGTCGAAGGGACTTGGGTGGGGACACGCGTCTTGGGGACATCTGATTCGAAGCAAGGCTCGTGCCCCATGGCGGGACATACTCACGGGCCGAATCGCGGAACGGGCCGCCGCCGCATTGGTCGAATCCCGGCCGTGTCGGTCTGGCGACTGATCCGCGAAGGGTTTGCCACAATTCGAAAATCGGAGGTCGCTCTCCGAAAACCGAACCTGGGTGATCCCGCGGCGGCTCGTCAGGATTCGTCGGAGATGCCGAGATCGCGCATGGAGCGCTTGGGGTGTGAGACGCTTTCCCTGTTTCGCCAGGAAGAACTCCGCCAACTGGGGAATGTCCTCCGCGCGCTCTCGAAGCGGGGGTAGGTGAATCTCGAACCCGCGCAGCCGATAGTAGAGGTCCGCGCGGAGCGTTCCCTGCGCGAGCAGGGACGAGGGATTGCGGGTGGTCGCCGCGAGGAAGCGGACCGAGACCGCGCGTGATCGAGCGGCGCCAACGGGCCGAAACTCACCATCGTCCAGGATTCGCACCAGCTTCGCTTGCTCAGCCTGGGCCAAGCATTCGAATTCATCGAGGAGGAGCATCCCGCCATCGGACTGGGCCAGCAGACCGGGCCGCTCCGGGGTCAAGGGGTCGAGGCCACCCGCGCTGTGACCGAGGAACTCCAGGTCAAACCGCTCCGGCGTCGACAGCGCGCAACTGTGAGCGACGAATGGTGCCTGGGCGAGGCGGGACAATCGATGAACGGTGCGCGCGACCAGCTCTTTTCCCGTTCCGGTTTCGCCGGTGACCACGACGTTGACATCGGTGCGGGAGGCCAGATCGATCAAGTGCCGCACATTCACCATCGCGCGACTCATGCCCACCAGTTCCGGTCGGGCCACCCCCGCCGCGCCACCGGTCTTCGCGGCCCGACTGGCCAGGGCCCTTGCGACGGAGGCCACCAGGATTGCGGGCGAAACCGGCTTGATCAAGTAATTGACGGCCCCGAGCTGAACCGCCTGAACGACAATTGCGACGTCCTGCTCGACGGTCACCAGCATCACCACCACCTCCGGCCAGCGATCCTTGATTCGCGCGAGCAGCTCGAGGCCGTCCATGCCCGGCATCNNGATCGAGGGGCAAGCTGACCGAAAAGAGCGCTCCCCCCTGCTGGGTGGTGCTCGGGGCGGCCGTCAGCTGTCCGCCATGAGACTCGACGAGGCGCCGAGCGACGAAAAGACCAATCCCATTCCCGGTCGGCTTGCTGGTGACACCGGGTCTGAAGAGCG
>PMNO01000444.1 GCA_003161835.1 Myxococcales bacterium
GCTGGCAAGTATCTCATCGCCAACGGTGTGGATCCGAAGGATTTCAATTCCTACGGGGCCCGACGTGGCAACCACGAGGTCATGGTGCGGGGCACGTTCGCCAATATTCGCCTCAAGAATCTGCTGGCTCCCGGGACCGAAGGGGGCGTCACCAGATACTTGCCGACCGGCCAGGTCATGTCGATCTTCGAGGCCTCGGAGAAATACATCGCCGCCGGCGTGCCGCTCGTGGTGCTGGCGGGCAAGGAATACGGCAGCGGATCNNGTCATCGCCGAGAGCTACGAGCGCATTCACAGATCGAATCTGGTGGGGATGGGAATCGTTCCCCTGCAGTACGCCCCCGGTCAGAATGCCGAGAAACTCGGCCTCACTGGCGAGGAGTTCTTCGAGACCCTGGGCCTTCCCGACGCGCTGGCCCGCGACTTCGCCGCTGGCTTGCACATCCAGGTGCGCGCGCGCCGCCCGGACGGCCGGGTGATCGAATTCGCGACCGTGCTGCGCATCGACACGCCCCAGGAGGTCCTGTACTACCAGCACGGGGGCATCTTGCCGTTCGTGTTGCGCCAGCTCATGTCGCCGTCGTGAGCTTGGCCGCGGCCCCGAGCTTGACCCCGATCCTGGCCAGCAGCACCCATCCCCGGTGGTTCACGACGGCCACCGAGAATTTGCGGGCGCTGTTGTCCGATCACCTGCATTGCGAGCGCAAGGCCGCGGAGAATGCCCTGTCGCTGGTGCGCCGCTACCCTCATCGAGGCGACTCCGTGGCAACGCTCGGTCGACTGGCGCACGAGGAAACGAGCCATGTGGTGCAGGTGGCCGCGCTGCTGGCCCACCGGGGCTGGTCGCCACGCGGCGATTTGCCGAATCAATATGCACGCGCGCTGCTGGCCGAGGTTCGTGGCCGGGAGCCGCAGCGATTGCTGGATGCCCTGTTGGTCGCTGCCTTCATCGAGGCGCGCTCGCACGAACGATTGGGCCTGCTGGCGCGCGGCTTCGCGGAGGGCTCGCGCGCCACCGTAGGATCCCCGACCGTGGCCTCCCGTGCTGAGCCCACCGCCGCGCCCCCGGATCCGACCGGAGAGCTCGCTGGTTTCTATCGTGCCCTGGCGACAGCCGAGGAGCGACACGCCCAAATCTTCTTGGACCTGGCCGCGCCCCTGGTCGCCCCCGACGATCTGCATGGCAGGGTGGCGTATTTTTCGGCGCGCGAGGCCGAGATACTGGCCGACCTGCCGCACGTGTCGCGCGTGCACTGAGGCGGCTCAGAGACAATCTGATCAGAACGTCTTGACGCCCAGGCCCACGCTGCAATTCACGGCGCGCGCGTAAACATTGATGCTGCCGATCTCGCCAATCGGGCGCCCCTGGGCAATGGCGTTGAAAGCCGTGCAGCTCAGATCGACATGGTTGGTGCGCGCCGTCGTGCACCAGTAGGTATTGTTGGGATGGTTGTGCGGGCAGGCATCGATCAATTGCACCACCACTGACATGTGCGGCTTGCAAAACTCGTCGTGCGTGAAACCGTCGTTCATGTAGGAGTGGGTCCCGGTGCCATTGCACGCGATCTCGACGCACTGGCCGCAGTTGCTCTGGCCCGAGCAGGCNNAGATCGCCCGTCGCCCCGAAGAACATGTTGTTGGCGCCGCCAAGCTGGACGGCACCCCGCGCAACGCACGTGCTGGCGCTCAGGTTGGTGGCGTCCTTGAAACCGTAGGGCGCGCAATCCGCCTGGCCGAACATGGTCGCGGTGTAGTCGGCGTTCCACCCCGTGCCCGAGGGCGCGGGCGGCGGTGGCGGCGGTGGAGGTGGATTGGGGGCATCGCAGGGCACCCCCTGCAGGGCGGCGATGGACGTGGAGACCACGCAGCTCGCCATGTTCTCGTAGCCGAAGCCGGAAGCGTCCGGCATGGCCACCGCCAAGTCGCGGCACAAGGGGTGGCAGGTTCCGTCGGATACCTTCACACCATTCCCCATGCCAAGCGGTGGGAGATTCGGCGCACAGGACAAGCCCCCGAGCGCCGCGGCCGTCTTTTCGACGATACATGCGGACAGATGTTCGTAGCCGTAACCATCGTGATCGACGTCGGTGATGTCGCTGGAGCAAACCGGGAAACAAGTGGTCCCGGCCTGGATGCCGTTTCCGGGAACGGGCGCGTTGGTCGGGGCGGGAGCGACGCAGGGAGAGGTCCCCGCCGCCGCCGGCGAGGTCGCGACCAGGCAGGTGCTCTGTCTCTCCCAGCCGTACCCATCGCCGTCGGGATCCGTCACCGCTGGAAAGGCGCAGGTGGCAAAGCACTTGCCGTCCTTGTACAGGCCGTCACCGCTCGCGCCGGCGCCGCCTGCGGAGCCGCTTGCCCCGCCCGCCGCGCCGCCACCCGAGGAGGAGCTCATGCCCCCGGCTGCGGAGCCAGGCCCGCCTCCGCTCCCCGGCGGAGTGCCCCCAGTTGCATTCATGGTCGATCCTCCGCCCGATCCTCCGGGCGCACCTCCAGGGGAGTTCCCCGCACCACCGCTCGCGAGCGGCCCGCCGGCTCCCCCGGACGCCAGACGATCACCTCCCGCCGCGGAANNCGGCGGCTTGACCCTCGGCCGGTGAATTCCAAACCTCGGCCCGCGCATGGGACGAAGCCTATGCCGTTGAATTCTGGCGCACAAGCGCGCCCGACCCCGTAAGCTCCCGTCCTCGCCCCTCGCCGCGATTTCATCCGCGGCGCTCGAACAAGGAGACGCATGGTGTCGCCAACCAAACCTGCCGCGATCCGCCGCGGCTTGTCGATCGTCTATCTATCGGTGTCCGTTCTGGCGTTCGCGGCCTGCTCCGCTGGCGGGGACATGGCCGGAGGCTCGAATGGTCTCGCGCACGGGGGCTCGGGTGGCGCGACCTCGAGCGCGGGCGGCGGGACCGGAGGCGCTAATGGCCCGGGCACCGGTACGCAGGTGAGCGGGGGCGCGGGCGGCAAGGGCGGCGTCCCGGGCGCCGGGGGTGGCGCACCGGGGACCGCGGGTGCGGGCGGTGCCGTTGTGCCGCCTGCGAACGTGGCGGGCGTCGTGGTCGTGGACGGGGGCATCAAGCGCTGTGCTCCGCTCTGCCGCGTGAACGTCGATCCCGCGAAGGATCCCGAGAAGGACGACTGGTCGTTCGAGGACGGTCAATCGTGCGTCATACCCACGACCGTCACCAGCCACAACCAGGCGTGCATGACGCAGGAGCCGCTGCCGCCACCGCCGTCGGTGCCCGGCGTCGTCGTCGTCGATGCGGGCGCGAGCCGGTGCGCTCCCCTGTGCACCATCCTCACCAATCCCGCGAACGATCCTGACGGCGACGGATGGTCGTACGAGAACAACTCCTCGTGTGTCATTCCCGGAAGCACCACCGCTTCCAATCAGGGCTGCATGACCGGGGCACCGCTGCCGGCGCCCGCACCCCGACCGGGAATCCGCGTCGACACCAACGGCGACGGCACGGCGGAGTGCGTTCCTCTGTGCGCGGTGGTGACCCAGCCCAGCGCCGCGGCCGCGCCGGACTGGGGCTACGAGAACAACGCCTCGTGCGTGCTGCCAGCGTCACCCACCGCCCAGGGCAAGCTCACCTGCACCGCCAACGGGGCGCCCGTGGTGTACAAGCCACCCGCGCTCATGGCGAGCAAGGTGAAGGATGGCTTNNAACCCCCATATCTATTTCGACACCGCGGGGCGCTACCTCGCCTGGCAGGCCCTGGACAACATCTCCGTCTACGGGGCGAACACCATTCGCGTGGTGTGGAACACAACTGGCTCGGCGGCCCTCTTGGCCGAGATCCTGTACCGCGTCGTCGAGCTCAAGATGATTGCGATGGTCGAGCTGCACGACGCGACCGGAAACCAAGACGCCGCCCGCCTGCTCGAGCTGGCCAAGTACTACACGACCGCCGAGGTCAAACAGGTCCTCACCGACTTCCGAGGGTACCTCCTGGTCAACATTGCGAACGAATGGAGCGGCCAAGGCAACTTCGTGAGCGCCTATCAGGCCGCCATCAATGAGCTGCGTACCAACGGCATCAACCATACGCTGGTCATCGACGGCAGCGGCTATGGCCAGGATGCAAGCTCCGTGATCAACAATGCCGCGGCGCTCACGACCGCCGACACCCAACACAACTTGCTCTTCAGCCTGCACATGTACGAACAGTACGCGACCCCCGCGGCGGTTGACGCGGCGCTGAACCAGGCAAATAGCGCGTCTATCCCACTCATCGTCGGCGAGTTCGGCCCTCAGTTCAATGGGGCCACCGTGGCCTGGAAAGAAATTCTGGATCGCTGCCAGAGCCTGGGAATCGGATATCTGGCCTGGTCGTGGATGGGCAACGACGCGATGAATGCTCAGCTGGACATGGCGTCGGCGTGGGAGGGTCCGCTGACCACCTGGGGCCAAAACGTACTCCTGGGCACGAACGGGATTCGACAGACCGCGAAGCGGGCGAACATTTTCCCCTAGTTCTTCAGGCCCGTGGCGCGCTTGTTACGAAGATTGATCCAATTCGAAACCAAACCTTCGCTGTTCGCCGGTTATCTTCAACGCGTGGGGAGAGTGGGCGGGGGTGGCGGCGGGTAGGAACGGGTGGGATTTCCGGGGATGTCGGTGAGGAGTCGGAGGCCAGCCCTGTTGGCCTCCGACTCCGGGGTCTGGGGGTCAGCGGGTCCTGGTTACCTTGTCCAATCCGCGTGGGCGATCGACATCCAGACCGCGTGTCTCGGCGAGGCGAAGCGCCAGAAGTTGGCCCGGCATCACGGCCACGATAGGCGAGAGCCATTCTGGTACGCCCGCGGCGAACGGCAACCGTGCCTGCACGTCCGGGCGTGCCATCAGCGCCGTATCGTCGGAAATGGCCAGGATGTGCGCACCTCGTGTGGCCAGTGCGTCGAGAGTAGTCGATAGGGCCTCCGAGGTTTGGCCGCGCGCGGCGATCACGATCGCGGGGAATCCTGGTTCGATCATCGCCAACGGTCCGTGAAACAAGTCCGGGGTGGCGTAGGGCTCGGCCATCACATACGCCGTCTCTTTGATCTTCAGGGCGATTTCGAACGCGGTCGCGAAATTGAAACCGCGCCCGACCACCATCATGCGGTTCGCCGCTGCCAATGGCGTGACGGTTCCCGGCGGCAGCTCCCGCGTGAGTGCAAACAACGTTTCCCGAGCCGCGCGCGACACCCCCGCCAGATCGCGCCAGCGCATGACATCGCCTTCAATCGCGGCGCTCAACATCGCCAGCGCCATGAGCTGCCCGGTGTAGCTCTTGGTCGCCGCGACCGATAGTTCCGCACCGAGGTGCAGCTCGATCACGTGCGCGGCGGCCTGNNTGTCATAGAGCGTGATCAAGGACGGCGCGCCCAGGCTGACGACCAGTCGGTTGTGTCCGCCGAACAGATACTTCGCGTAACGGGCCGCATTGTCCGAGCTGCCGCGTGCCGCCGTGACGACGAAGGCCGGCGCGAACAGCCGCACCGCCGCGGCGATGATTTCGACGTTGCCTCTCTCGTGGCCCAACACCCGCGCCAGACAGTCGGGTTGTTCCTGCATCTCACGCTCGAACTGCGTCGTCATCTTCAGCGTCGGAACCAGGGGAAGTGCGGTCGGGGGTGCGGTCAGTGTATCGGATCCACGCGTTCATTCGGGGGGGGCGACGCGGCCAAATAGGGTCGCGTTCGTCGCACGGTCGATCACGACGTCGACCAGGGCGCCGGCCGCGACGCCCGGACCCGCCGGCACGACGACCGCGCGAAAGGTGTCGGTGCGCCCAAAGAATTCTGCACCGTTGCGCTTGGAAGGTCCTTCGATCAAGACCCGCTCGCGGCGGCCTACCTGGACCCGATAGATATCCGCCGTGATCTGGTGTTGCAGCGCGATGATCTCGCCCAGGCGGCGCTGCTTGACGGCTTCGGCGACGTTGTCCGGCATCTTGCGCGCGGCCGCGGTGCCCTCCCGTTCCGAGTAGACGAACATGAACGCGGCATCGAACCGTAGGTCGCGCTGCGCCCGCAGGATGGTCTGGAATTCCTCCTCGGTTTCGTCACAAAAACCGACCAGCAGGTCCGTGGTGATCGCGATGTCCGGAATCGCGGCCCGCAAGGCCCTGACGAGCTCGCAAAACTGCGCATAGGTGTAGCCCCGCTTCATGCGGCCGAGCACGGCGTCCGATGCGGACTGCAACGGCAAATGGACGTGCTTGCAGATCTTTGGGCTGGCCGCGATGGCTGCAATCACATCGTTCGAAAAATCCAAAGGGTAGGGCGACGTGAAGCGGATGCGCTCCAGCCCGTCGATGGCGGCCACGGCGCGCAGCAGATCGGCGAACCCCACGTCTTCATGCCAGTAGGAATTCACGGTCTGTCCCAAAAGCTGAACCTGCTTGTGCCCCGCAGCGGCCAGCGCGCGCGCTTGCCTCAGGACCTCGCGCGGGGGCGTGCCCCGTTCGCGTCCGCGCGTATAGGGGACCACGCAGAACGTGCAAAATTTGTCACACCCACGCTGGATCGTGATGTGTCCGGTGATGCCATCGGTCATCTCGGGGGCCGCATCCAGCCCCTCGTAGGTTTCGGCGCGATCCAGGGTCGTGTCCTTGATGCCCGCGCCCGGACGATGCTTGGGCACGATCTCCGCGCGGCGGTCGCGCTGAATCTGGGCGACGTGCTCCACCAGCCGGCGGTAGCCGTCCGGACCGATCACCAGATCGACGTACGGGGCACGTTCCAGGATTTTTTCCTTCAAGTGCTCGGCCATGCACCCCGTGATTCCGACGATCACGCCCGGGCGGGCTTTCTGTTCGGCCAGGATGCTGACCCGCGCGAAGACGCGCTCCTCCGCCTTCTCGCGCACCGCGCAGGTGTTCAGCAGGATCAAGTCCGCGCGCGCCGGATCCTCGGTGCGGCCGTACCCCGCGCGATAGAGCATCCCCAGCGCCATGTCCGTGTCGGCCACGTTCATCTGACACCCGTAGGTTTCGACGTAGGCGAGGCGGCTCGGCGGCCCCGCGACATCCCGGAGCGCGGGCGCGCTGGCGGCGGAACCGGCCTCGGCCCCTGCGGTGCGCGACGGACGCAGCTGAATCAGGTCAGACACCGGCGCAGTCTAGATGCCCGCCCGGCACGAAATCCAGGCGAATGAGGCCGGACGCCCTCCTTCGCGCCTTCCCAAGTTTTTCCGAATGGCGACCGCGGTAGCATTTCCAGGAGGGGGGACACCTCCTCATGACGGCGAAGCCGCCCTAGCGCGTGGCGGTGAAAGCCTCTTTGGCCAGGGCATCTTGCAGGCCGCGCAGGGTCTCGTCGCATGCGGCGGTCACGGCCGGTTTGCCGCGCAACGACAACTCCAAAGAACGAACGTTGCTGTTCCGCCGCGACAGCTTCACGATCTCCGTCGCCAGGCCCTCGAATCGATCCAGCGCCGCCCCGGCTGCCGCCAGCTGGGGCCGGGCACTGGGGTCGACGAGCCCGGCAAGCGTGTCCAGCGCCTTCCGGGCGGTCGCTTTCAGGGCGGCCATCTCGGTTTCCATGCGCGTCATCCGCGCATCGTCGGATTCGGCAATGTGGGGGGCTTGCAGGACTTGAAGCTCACGCACCGCGATCACCGCCTTGGCCACCGCCGCTTCGATCGAGCAGCGGGTCTTGGCAGGCGCACGCGATGCCAGCGACGCCAGCGTATCTCGAAACGCATCGCTCGCCTCGCGCGCGGGACCGAAAGCCAGACGCTGTGCCTTCAGGTTG
>PMNO01000588.1 GCA_003161835.1 Myxococcales bacterium
TCGCGACCCACCGGATCGCGAGAATCGCGGCGCCGTACTCGGTGTCCCAGTCCGCGTCGGTCGCCGCGAGCATGGTCGGGTGCCGCGCCCGCGTGTCGGCGCAGCCGCGCAATTCGACGCCCGCCGCGACCAGGGCTTTGACCGACGCATCCAGCGCCGCCTCCGCTCCTTCGTCCCACAGCAACGTCTCGAGGGCATTGCAGGCCGCCGGGTAGGTCATCTTCGAATCGACGGCCAGGGCCGCCGCCATCGCAGGAGCCGCGGCGCGGTGCAGGTACANNCCACGTCGGCGCGGTCTTCGAGCAAGACCGCCACTCGGGGGTCGACGCCGTGCCTGCGCAACACTTCGTGAATCACGTCGGTCAGGGCGCGGTTGCTGTGCTGAGCCTCGCGGCCGCCTTTCAAAAGCGCCGCGTTGCCGGTGCGCAGGACGATCCCCGCAATCTGAATCAGCGCGTCCGGACGCGCCTCGAACACNNACCCCAATCAGGCCGAGCGGACATGTCTCGCGTTCCAGGATCAGGCCGTCATCCAGCTCGCGGCGCAGCGTCACCCGACCGACCAGATCGGGCATCGCCGCCAGCTGGCGCAAACCGTCGGAAAGTGCAGTCATCTTCTTGGCGTCGATGCCCAGCCGATTGATCAAGGCGGGCGCCAAGGCGCCGGTGGCGACATCGGCCTTCGCCCGCTCCATGTCCCGCGCATTCGCCGCGAAAACGGTGGCCCGCACGTCCTCNNCCGCAAGCCCCGCCTCTCTTGTGAATCCCGAAGGTGCCGAACTCATACCGCTCCCATGACCAGATTGTCCCTGGTTATCACCGCATCATAGCCGTGCCAACCGAGGATGGCTTCGATCTCGTCGCTTTGCCGCCCCACGAGCTTCCGGCAGGCGTCGGCCGGGTAGTTCACCAGGCCCCGGCCGTGGATGCGCCCGCTGCCGTCCCGAATCTCGACCACGTCTCCTTTCTCGAATTCTCCGTCNNCCGGTCAAGAGCGTGCCCAGGTCCTCGCCGCCGAGCGCCCGTTCCAGAATTTGGGGCTCGGCGCCGCTCGCGATCAGCACCGCCGTTCCTTCGTCGTTGGCCAGGCGTGCCGCCTCCAGCTTGCTGGTCATCCCCCCCGTTCCGCCGTCCGAGCCGCCGTTGGCCAGCGCCATCACGGCGGCGTCCACCAGGGGAATTTCTCCCAGGCGGCGCGCATGGGAATCCGTCGCCGGGTTCGCCGTGAACAGGCCTCCCACGTTGGTCAGCAAGACCAGCAGGTCGGCGTCCAGGCTAACGGCGACGCGCGCGGACAGGCCGTCGTTGTCTCCAAACACGGGGGCCACCCGAACATCCCCCGCCTGAAGGGCCGGGCCTTGCTGCGCGCTCCCCCCGGACGATGAGGCCTGGGCGCGCCGATGCTCNNGTCGTGCGCAAGCAAAGCGCGCGATCGCGATCGCCCAGATCTTCCTGGGTCAGCAGGACCTGAGCCGCCGTGACACCGAAAGCGGCGAAGGCCTGGGTGTAAAAACCGATCAGCTTGCCCTGCCCGACGGCGGCGCACGCCTGCCTGAGCCCGAGCGACCGCGGCCGATCCTTCAGCCCGAGAACCTGCATGCCCATGCCCACCGCGCCGCTGGACACCAAGACGACCTCCCGGCCAGCGGCGCGCAGCCGGACGACGCTTTCCACCAGCCCTTGGAGCCGATCGACCGCCAGTTGCACGCCGTCGTGGGTCACGACATGCGTGCCCAATTTGACGACGATGCGGTGGGCATCGCGCAGAGTGCGGCGGGTGAGTGACATTGGCCCGCAATTTACCAGGCCGGGGCCCGAACCTCGACGGCCACGGCGTCTCGTCTCGCGATCAGGCGGTCCGACTAGCCGGGGGGCCAGGCCAGGGCCCGGCCGGCGAGCACGTGAAGATGGACATGAAGAACGCTCTGGCCGGCGTTCGGACCGGCGTTCATGACCACCCGAAAGCCATCCGCGCCGTGCCCGGCCTCCACCGCCAACCGCGCGCCCGTGAGCATGAGCTTGCCGAGGAGCTCGGCGTCCTCGGGAAGCCCGTCGGTGAGGGTCGCGATGTGGCGCAGCGGAATCACCAGCAGATGCAGGGGCGCCCGGGGGGTGATGTCCTTGAAAGCCAAGACGTCATCGTCCCGGTAGACGACGGCGGCCGGGATCTTTTGGTCGCGGATCTTGCAGAAGAGACAATCGCCTTCGCTCATGGGACTCCTTCGTCTATCCGTTGTCCGTTCAGGTCAATAACCGCGCCAGCCGTCGGGTCGTCTCATCGAAAGAGCTCGTCTCGACCGTGGATTGGCGGAGAAAATCATTGATGGCATCGATGCGCGCCATTGCATCGTCGGTACGCGGATCGGACCCGCGTTGGTACGCGCCCAGCAAGATGAGGTCCCTCTGGCGTTCGTAGGTGGCCATGATCTCGCGTAGCCGGCCCGCCGCCGCGCGATGCTCCGGGGCGGCCACGGCGGCCATCACGCGCGACAGCGACGGCAAAATGTCGATGGCGGGCCAGTGGTTCCGCGCCGCCAATTCCCGCGACAAGATGATGTGGCCGTCCAGAATGCCGCGCACCTCGTCGGCGATGGGCTCTTCCATGTCCCCGCCCGCGACCAGCACCGTGTACAGCGCCGTGATCGAACCGAGATCGTTGTTGCCGGTCCGTTCCAGCAGGCGCGGCAGCAGCGCGAACACGCTCGGCGGATAGCCCTTGGTCGC
>PMNO01000523.1 GCA_003161835.1 Myxococcales bacterium
GGCGAGACCGCCGAGATGCCCGGAATGTACGCGGCGGGCGAATACGATCTGGCCGGATTCTGCGTCGGGGTGGTTGAAAAAAGTCTGCGTATCGACGGACGCGCCATCGCGGCGGGCGACACGTTGCTGGGCCTGGCGTCGTCGGGATTTCACTCGAACGGCTTCTCACTGGTACGCCGCGTGTTCATTGACGAACTGCACGCGGATCTCGCGCGTCCCATCGACGGCGTCGAGGGCCCGATTGGTGAGGCCTTGCTGCAACCGACCCGCATCTACGTGCGCGCGTTGCGGAAGTTGGCCGCGGCGGGACTGATGCGGGGGGCCGCCCACATCACCGGGGGCGGCCTGGTCGACAACCCGACCCGCATGTTGCCGCCGGGGGCGCGCCTGAAATTGCAGCTCCGCCCGGGCTCTTGGCCCGTGCCCGCGGTCATGACGATTCTGGCGCGCGCGGGGCGTGTTTCTCCCGAGGAAATGCGGCGCACGTTCAACATGGGCATCGGCATGATCGTTTGTGTCCCCGCGGATCGTTCCACCGAGGCGCGCGCGATTCTGGAAGCCGAGGGCGAACGGGTCTACGAGATCGGAGCGGTGGCGGCCGCCCCGGAGCCCGACGCGCCGGTGGAATTTCTCGGCGCGCCATGAACGTCGGTGTGCTCGCGTCCGGCACCGGCTCGAACCTGCAAGCCCTGATTGACGCCGCTGGGCACGACGAACTGGGCCCCGCCCGACTGGCCGTGGTGGGCGTGAACGTGCCCGATTGCGGAGCATTGACGCGCGCGCGGGCCGCGGGCCTGGCGACCTTCGTGATCGACCATCGCGCGCACCCGACGCGCGACGCGTTCGATCAGGCTGTGCTCGCGGCCTTGCGTCCGCACGCGGTCGATCTGGTCGTGCTCGCGGGATTCATGCGAATCTTGACTCCGGCGTTCCTCGCGGCGTTTTCGGGGCGCGTGATCAATGTTCATCCATCGCTGTTGCCCGCGTTTCCCGGTGTTCACAGTCAAGCCCAGGCGTTTCGCCACGGCGCCAAGATCAGCGGCTGCACCGTGCATTTCGTGGAGACCGGCGTCGATAGCGGCCCCATCATCGCTCAGACCGCGGTGGCCGTGCGTGACGACGACGACGAGGAACGCCTGCGCCTGCGTATTCTGGCCGAGGAGCACCGTTTGTTGCCAGCGGTCGTGCGCCAGATTGCCGAGGGGCGGGTCAGCGTGCAGGGGCGCCGGGTCCATGTCGCTCCCGGCTAGCGGGGCGTGGACACTTGGCCCGCGGTCTAGCGCCGGCGGCAGTACGCGGCGATCAGTCGCTGATGTTCGGGGCGCAAGGCGATGAAACGAACCCCCGTGCGTCTGAATCGACCCGCGCGGCTGTCCGAGACGATTTCACCGGTCGCCTGAATCTCCTCGTGCGAGCCCGGCAAAGCGAAACGAAGCGCCACCTCGGTGCGCGGCTGGTGCGAAAGCCCGCGCGCGTGTTTGATGGTGATACCGCCGACGGCGATGTCCTCGGCCTGGCACAGATGCACGTGCGCGCCGTCCGCCTCACGCACCGCGAACGTCGCGGACACACGGCCCGCGCGCCGACGGTCCGCGTCCGTCTGACGCCGCTCGGACTCGGCACTGGCAGCCCCTGAAGGCTGGGGCGAATCGGATTGTTCTGCGCTGGCACTCATACTTTGAGATGTTAGACGTCCCAACAAAGGCCGCAAGAAATTCACACCCCGGGTGCCCGTCTCCAGGTCGGCCCCACCCGCGCGCGCGACGTCCCTCGCCGCGTCAGCCGCGGGCCGGGGCGTCCCACGGCTTGGCCTCGTCGATGAGGAAGTTGGGGATTCCGTCCTCGATGGAATAGACGAGACGGCAGGCCGCGCACACGAAGCCCGATTCATCGGGTTTGAGCGCGACCGGTCCCCGACACTTGGGGCACGCAAGGAGGGCCGCCAGTTCTTTGTCGAAAGGCATTGCGGGTTCATACCCCTTGCCGTGGTCGCCGCCAATACTTTTCCACGAGCGCGGCGGGCCTGCCGCGGCGTTGTGTTTCCCCCGCGACTCTGCGAGAAGGAGGCATGGCGAACGGCGGAAATAGTCTGGATCCCGAGGATTTCCTGCGTATCGCCCGGGACGTCTGGGTCCGGCTGCGGAGCTCGCGCCGCGCGCTGCTGTGGATCGGCGCCGCCCTGATTGTCGTCGGGGTGCTGGGCACCTCCTACTACCAAGTCGAGCCCGACGAGGTCGCGCTGGTGACCCGTTTTGGCCGCTTCGTCCGCACCAGCAATCCCGGGCCACATGGCAAGTTTCCCTTTGGCGTCGAGCAGGTGCAGAAGGTTCCGGTTCAACGTCAGCTGAAACAGGAATTCGGATTTCGAACTACCCGGGCCGATATCCAGAGTTCGTTCCGCAAGGATGAAAAAACGGCGGCCGAATCGCTGATGCTGACCGGCGATCTGAATGTAGCCACCGTCGAATGGATCGTGCAGTACAAGATCGCCGACCCCTACAAGTACCTGTTCAAGCTGCGCGATGTCGAAGAGACCTTTCGCTTGATGGCCGAGGCGTCGATGCGGACGGTGGTGGGTGATCACAGCGTCACGGAGCTCTTGACCGTCGGACGAGAAGCCATCGCCGCCAAGGCCAAGGAGCTCTTGTCCAACCTCTGCAAGCTGTACGACAACGGGATCGCGGTGCAGCAACTGGTGCTTCAGGACGTGGATCCGCCCGAACTGGTCAAGCCGTCCTTCAACGCCGTCAACCAGGCGATTCAGGAGCGCGAGCGCGCCATCAATGAAGCGTGGGCGGAGTACAACCAGGAGATTCCCCGGGCACGCGGCCTCGCCGANNTTCATCGCGCTCGAGGAGCAGTATCGCAAGGCCCCCGACGTGACGCGCACGCGCATCTACCTCGAGACCCTGTCGGCTGTTCTGCCCGCGGCCGGCAAGAAGCTGATCTTCGACGAGAAGGCCAAGGGCATCCTGCCCCTGTTNNACCGAGCAGGTCGTCATCACGCAGTTCGGCGAGCCGATTGGGCAGGCCATCACCCACCCCGGACTGCACGTCAAGGTGCCGTTCGCGCAAGAGGCCAATGTGTTCGACAAACGTTGGTTGGAGTGGAACGGCAACGCCAATCAGCTTCCGACGCGCGACAAGAAGTACATCTGGGTGGAAACCTACGCCCGCTGGCGGATCGCGGATCCTCTCCTGTTCTTCCAGCGGCTGAGGGACGAGCGCGGCGCGCAGTCACGCCTGGATGACATCATCGACGGAGATACGCGAAACGTCATCGCCAACCACAATCTGATCGAGGTGGTGCGCACCAGCAACCGCGGCTTCGAGCGCGCCGAGGAGGTCGAAGACGTCATGGAGGCCGAGGCGATGCGCCAGGTCGAGCTGGGGCGCGACAAGATCACCCGGCTGATCCTCGAGCGCGCCTCGCGCGTCGTGCCAGACTACGGAATTGAACTGGTCGATCTGCAGATTCAGCGGGTCAACTACATCGAGAGCGTCCAGGCGAAGGTGTTCGACCGTATGATTTCCGAGCGCAAACGGATCGCCGACCGCCATCGGTCCGAAGGACAGGGCAAGAGCGCGGAGATTCGCGGCAAAAAAGAGCGCGAGTTGAAGGTGATCGAATCGGAGGCCTACCGCAAGACCCAGGAGATCATGGGACGGGGCGACGCCGAGGCGACGGGCATCTACGCATCGGCGTACAACCGCGACCACGAGTTGTACCGATTCGTCCGGACCATGGAGGCCTATCGAACGACCGTCGACAAGGACAGCTGGCTTGTACTATCAACCGACGCCGATCTGTTCCGGTACCTTCAGTCCCCGAATGCGCCGGGAGGACCCGCGCGGTCGGCGAAACGCTGATGGCCGCCGCCCCGGAACCGGATCCGTACCTCGTCCTGGGCGTGCCGCGCACCTCCACCCTGGCGGAGATCCGCGTCGCTTACCGGACGGCGGGCGCGAAGTATCATCCGGATCGCCACCAGGGCAATCCGCTGGAGGAGCTCGCCAGCGCCAAGATGGCGGAGATCAATCGCGCGTACGAGATCTTGTCTGATCCGGCGCGTCGGGCGGCCTTTGACGGCGGGCGCCCGGCCGGTTTTCCCGCAACCGCGCCCGGCTGGACGGGCACCACCGGATTCGGGCCGCCTGGACGGGCTGCAAGGCGGCTGGTGCAGGCGATCTCCCTGCTCTCGCTGCTGCCACTGGCATTGCGCTTCGGAGGCCTCATCGCGCGCGGCGTGACCGCGGCTTTC
>PMNO01000528.1 GCA_003161835.1 Myxococcales bacterium
CTTCATGACCGATTTGCCACGTCAACTGGCAAATCGATTGTTGGCGTCTTTAACTCGTTCTATTAAAACGAGTTAGTGGCGGAGAGGGAGGGATTCGAACCCTCGATACCCTTGCGGGTATACACGCGTTCCAGGCGTGCGCCTTCAACCGCTCGGCCACCTCTCCGGTTTCCACTTCCTAACACACCCAAACGCAAGGGTGTCGGACGCGTGGCAGTGGCGTTCCTGGGCGCCGCGTGTTAACGAAGGCCACACATAGAAGAGTAGTACCTGGAGAGGTGGCCGAGAGGCCGAAGGCGGCGGTTTGCTAAACCGTTATACGGCCTAAAAGCCGTATCGAGGGTTCGAATCCCTCCCTCTCCTCCCAATTGGCATCCGCCGACCTGAAATTGAACAAAGCGGCGGTCGAGTCAGCGCGGACGCTTGACGTCCGCGGTGGCTCACGGCATACGTGTCCCCGCGATTGCGGCCATAGCTCAGCTGGATAGAGCACAGGTCTACGAAACCTGGGGTCGGAAGTTCGAATCTTCCTGGCCGCACAAACTGGACACCAGGGCGACCACCGCCTCGGCCACGCCGCCGCCGGTCGAAGAGGTTGCGCGCACGAGGTCGGTGGCGGCATGGCGGACGGAAGGGGGGGCCTGCCCCATCGCGAAGGAACGGCCCGCGAACCTGAACATACCGAGGTCGTTCAGCCAGTCCCCGATCACGGCCACGCGCTCTCGGGGAACCCCGATGCGCAACGCCAGTCGGGCCAGCATTTCGCCCTTGTCGCAACCGCGCGGGAGCGATCGGACGGCCCACAGGGTGGTACTGCCCATGCCAAAGTGAACGGTGTCCAGGATATCAGCGTGATGGTCACGCAGGTGTTTGGCCGCGCGTTCGACCGACGCGCGGTCCCCCAATCCCACCGTCAGCGATACACTTTCGGGCTGTCGCCAGGCCTCCGCGTCGGCCAGCGACGCATGGACCACCATGTCTTGTGACCAGGTATCGAGCAGTCCCTTGTGGCGTTCGCCGCCCACCTCGCAGTGAATCGCATCCGCCAAGAACACGTAGGGGATGAGGCCGTGGGACGACAGGGTCCGGACCGTCTGGACAGCGTGCTGGGACGGGATGGCGCGCCGGTGGATAGCGACGCCGGTTTCGGCGTCGATCAAGAGTCCACCGTCGGCGCAGACCAGGGGCGTCGACAAACCGAGGGCGCGGGCGGTGGGGAGCGTGCCGGTCGTCAAACGGCCGGTCGCGATGGTTACGGCGATTCCATATGCGGCCGCGCCCCGAATCGCGGCCGCATCCTCGGGCGCCACCGTCTTGTCGTCGCGCAGCAAGGTTCCGTCCATGTCGACGGCCAAAAGAACGCGAGGAGCGATCAAGGGACGCTGCCTGGGACGCTGCCTGGGACGTTGCCTGGGACGTTGTTCGGGACGTCAACTGGAGCGGGCACCGCCGGCGGCGCGGCCGTCCGAGGCGGCCCCATGGGAAGGGGCACCACGGGCGCAGCCAATTCCTCGGCGGAGGCCGGGGGCGGCAAATCAGGATCCTCGACCTTCTGCGCCGCCCTCGAGCGGGAATGGGCGACCTGCGCGCGGTAGACGAGAACTTGGTCACGCGGTCGCAAGGGCTGGCGGGGAACGTTGTAGAGGATGTCGCCTCCCAGTTGGCACGCCTCGCTTCGGAGTCGGCGAAGACACTCGGCGACGGGATCGTTGATGTGGCACGCGGCTTCCGCGACACCCAGGTCGTCCCACGCGGGGACGCCCGGAACGGCGGTGTAATAGATCGCCAACTCACACCCGGACGCGCGGCGAGGGTACCGCCCTTGAGACGCGGTCGCATCTTGCGCGGGGGGACCGGCTACGGAGGCACACGATGCGCCCCACGTGCCCACGACGACGAGACTCAGGAACCCCCAAGCCGTTCGTCGCATGGTCCGCGCCCGCACCCGCCGCGCGTGCGACAACCGCTTGAACAACGGTAGGCCTCGATTCCATTGCGTCATGATTGCCTTCCGAAAATCAGAACAAGTCTTGCCAGCGACAAAGCACGATGGCCCGTCGTTCTAGCGCGTTCTTGACCTTCATCGAGGTCAGCGCGCGCATTTCCGCGGACGCGCCGCGATCCGGGGTCGAGTCGTGCGGATGACAGATGAGCTCGTGGGAGCCCGGCCCCAGACGGCCAATGATTTCCAGGATCCGCACCTCGTCCAGACGGTCGGATTCGAGATAGCCCCAGGTTCGCGGACCATTTCGCAGAGCGCCGAGCCGCCGGCGTGTCAGCCAGGACAGGCCCGCCAGCACTCCCGTTTCGAGGCCGCGCCGCGGGTCCGCGAGCCAGCTCAGAGTGGGCGGCTCGACGCTGGTCCGGATGCCGGCAATCTTGTGGCGGCGCGCGATGCGCTCCACGATTTGACCCACGCCCGGCAGGAATCCCAGATGCCCGCGTGTGCAGACGTGATCGATCACCAGGCCCGCGTCGCGCGCACGCGTGACCTGCGCCTCCATCTCACGCTCGACGTCCGCGGGGGCCACGGCATTCTTCAGCCAGTCGATCGCGAACGCCGCTGGAGTGCTGCGCAGAGTTCCACTCGCGTTCACCAGGGTCGAAACGATGGGCGCGCTTTCGATGGGTGTGCCCCCGATCAAGGCCAATGAAATGCCGACCCCGAGTTTCGGCATGTCCGCCAGCGACCTCCGGGCACGCGCGAAATCGGAACAATTGCCCAGCAGCGAGGTGCTGGTGACGACGCCGTCCCGGTGGGCACGGGCTATGTCCAGGTCGCCCGCGGCCGAACCGCCAAATTCTTCCGCATTGACAACCAGTCTGATCATGTCTAGGTACAGCCGCGATTCTTACCACCGATTGCACCTTGCGCCGCTAGGGCCGCGGGCGCCGCCTGCGCCGCTCATCACCACCCCCCGAGGAGGTCCCCCAATGACGAAGTCCATTCTCAAGTTCACCGTCGCGTTCGCCCTGCTGGCTTTGACCTTGGCCGCGCCGGGTCGTGCGCAAGCGCAGACCACGCCGTCCGCTGTCGCTACGGGAGGTTCGGGGGCGGGTGCCGGCTTGGGCGTGGGTGCGGCGGCGTTCGTGGCGGGGCTGACGGGCTTTGACGTCGTTTACGATCTGTCCCGTTTTCACGTCGAAGGTTTGCTCGGATTCAACAGCTTGGCCACTGGCAACAACCAGACCCGCACCAGCTTTCAGTTTGGTGCCCGCGGTTGGTATCATCTGCACGCTGGCACCAACAGCGACTTCTCCCTGGGTGGTGGCTTGGGCCTGCTCACGGCCTCCGGTGGGGGAGGGCCGTCGGTGACTGCGACGTTGATCGAGCCCGGCATGCAAGCCCGCGTCTTCCTGACGCCGAACTTCGCGTTCAACCTGACGGGGGGATTGAGCATGGTTTTCGGGGATACCGTGGGCAACACCATCAAGGGTTTTGGCTTGCAGGCGCAACTGCTTGGCGGTATCGGCTTCCCCTACTTCTTTCGGTAGCCGACCGGCCTCCGACCGGGCCTCCGTCCGAGGCCAGGATCGTTGACCCCGCCAGGCCCCTCTGTTATGCCCATCCACCCCCGTGGCAAAAATCAAACACAAGCAGATCGTCAAGGAACTGAAGCACCCCGATCAGTTCGTGGATTTCTGGACGCACGCCTGGCAGCGCATCGTCGCGGTCATGGCGCCTCGCCAGAAGCCCGCGATCGCCGTCGGGGTGGCCCTCGCCGTGGCGGTGGTGGGTGCTTCGATCATCAACTACTGGGAGGGGAGCCGTCACTTGGAAGGTGCCCGCACCCTGTCGCGGATTCAGGAAATCGCGAACGCCGATCTGCTGAGCGACAGTGCTGATTCGAAGGACGAGCCCGTGCGCAAGGGCGACGCGCCACGCTTCAAGACGCCGCTCGAACGACAGAGCGCCGTGGTCAAGGAAGTGGATCAATTTCTTTCGGCCGGGGCGCCCGGGGCCCTCAAAGCCCAGGCCCTGATTCTCAAGGGTGCCGCGTTGCTGGCGAGCGCCCGGAACGATGATGCGCTCGTGGCGTACCAGGCGGCTCTGGACGGGCGTCTGGACCCGCGATTGAACTTCCTGGCCCACGAGGGACAGGGTTATGCCTACGAGGCCAAGGGCGATCTGGACAAAGCCCTGCTGGCGTTCGGGAAGCTGGAAGGCGACGCGGCCGCCTTTCGCGGCTTCTACGAGGATCGGGCGCTCTACCACAAAGCCCGTCTGACCGAGCTCAAAGGGGACAAGGCCGGCGCCGTAGGCGTTTACAAGCAGATCTTGGTCAAGGTTCCCGAGACGGGGCTCAAGGACGAGATCTCGGATCGTCTGGCGTCCATCGAGGCGAAGTGAACCCGGCCGCCCGATCGGGTGGCGGCAGGTTGCGCCGCGGAAGTGGGGAATCGGATTCGGCGGCGCTGCTCTATTGGAGCGCGGCGTTCCTGGGCCTTGCGGCCTGCGCCAGCGTCACGGTTCGAGAGACCAAGTCGACCGAGGAGCGGGCCACACCAGCCGGGATCGTGCACGTCCGCTGGCGGACCGAGCTGCACGCCCACAAGTTGTTCGAACCCCGCCCTGAGGAATGCGCCTCGGGTGCCCTGGCCGGCGACCATCTGGTCATCGGATCGCGCGGCGGAAGCATCGTGGGCGTGCGCCTGTCCGACGGACACGTCGATTGGTCAACGGCAGCGACGGGGGGAATCGATGGGCCCGCGCGCTTCGACGCCGCGCGCGCGCAGGTCTACGTCGGGGCGGACGATGGATCCTTCTACGCGGTCGACCCCCGCGACGGGCGCGTGCGATGGACGTATCGGGCCAAAGGCGCCATCGAGCGCGAAGCCGAAATCGGACCCGATTCGATCTACGTCGCCACCGCCGCGGATCGCGTGATTGCGCTCGACGCCGCGACCGGAAAATGGCGCTGGCAATACGAGCGCGAGACGCCCGACGGATTCACGATTCACGGTTACGGATCGCCGCGCCTGCGTGGCTCGCAGTTGCTGGTCGGGTTCGCCGACGGCAACCTTGTGTCCTTGCAGACGGCCACCGGCGATCTCACCTGGGCCCGCTCGCTGGCCTCGGTTTCGGATCAATTCGTCGATGTGGACTCCACGCCGATCCTGGATCGCGAGACGATATATGCCGCCTCCTATTCCGGTGGTGTGTATGGCCTCGACGCCAAGGATGGCGCGGTTCGCTGGCGTCTGGCCACGGAAGGGGCGGGGCCCTTGAGCCTGATCGGCCACCAATTGTATTTCGCGGCGCCGCGTGACGGGTTGCACGCCATTTCCACCGACGGGCAGATCCTGTGGCGCCAGGGATTGTCCGACGCCGGGGACGTGACCGCGCCTCTGGCTTTGGGGCGATACCTGGTGTTCTCCGGCAGTCGCGGCGGGCTCTTCATCGTCGACGCCACAAACGGAGAGTTACTGGAGATCTTCGATCCTGGTCAGGGCATCTGCGCTGCGGCGACACTGGATCCCGACGGCGCCCGTCTCTATATCCTGTCCAACGGTGGAACCCTGTATGCCCTGGATATCGGCTGAAATTCGACGGCGATCTACACCGGCGGCACTTGCGCCTACTGGGCGGGCGCGGACGGCTCGGCGGCGCCGGCCAATCGTTCCATGCGCCGCACCAACTCCTTGATCCGTCGCCCACCGCCCGCATCCCGTGCTCTCCATGCCACGCCGAATCCGGGCTCCGAGGATTTGTCCGGCTTGATCCACGCGATGCGCGCCGACACAGGCATGGCCACCTCCGCGCCCGGCGGGGCCATCTTCAAGACCACGTCGGTCTCGCCGTCCAGGCGTTGCTCGGTCATGACGAAGGCGCCGCCGCGGCCGATGTCGCGCAACACGCCGATGTTCTCCTGTCGGGCACCGGGTACTTGCCACAACACGGGCAAGTCCAAGGGTAATCTTTGATAACGCCGAGCGGACATCACCATGGCCTCACCACGGGCAACCGACAACAGGTAGTCGCGGGTCTTGGTCTCGCTTTCGAGGAATTCAATGCCGATGCCGGCTTGGGTCTTGGTCCTGTGTTTTCCTGGACGACGCCAGGCAACGGTGCCGCGCATCAGGACCGTGTTTCCCCGCGGCCCGAGCCGGAGGGACAAGACGACCGACTCACCGATGGTTGCCAACCTGCGGGTTGGGACGAAAAGACCCCCTGTCGGGAGTTCCGGTAGATATCGTTCGAGGAATTCCGTGACAGACCTTAGGTGGGCCTTGACGATGTTCATGTAGGGGATCCTCCGGCATTGTAGTCTCGGGGTCCGCAAAGGCAACGACATACCTGTGAAGACATCCGACTTCGACTACGTTCTGCCCGAGTCATGCATCGCGGCGTTTCCAGCGACGCGGCGCGACTGCAGCCGCCTGATGGTCATCGGGCGATTCGGTGGTCCCACCACGCATTCCGAATTCGCGCGGATCGGCGAGCATCTGCCTCCCCGTTCCCTGATTGTCCTCAACGATACCCGTGTGATTCCCGCCCGCCTTCGAGGCCATAAGCCGACCGGAGGGGCAATCGAGCTGTTGCTGACACGGTGCACGGGGATGCCCGGAGACGATGCCAACGAAATGCGGTGGGAGGCATTGGGTCGCAACTTGGGTTGGGCTGCGGTCGGAACCGTGCTGGCATTCGATGGTGGTTTGACCGCGGCGATCGCGCGGCGCGGCGCGGCGGGTGCGGTGGAAGTTATTCTGCGCACTCCCGTCGGCACTACCGTAATGCAGCACCTCGATCGGATGGGCGAGCTGCCCTTACCTCCCTACATCGAGGTCGCGCGTAACCGTCGCGCGGCGCTTCCGGAAGGTGCATCCGGCGCGGTTTCCCGGGAGGCCGCCACACTCTTCGATCGGGAGCGGTATCAGACGGTCTTCGCCACCCACGCGGGGGCGGTCGCCGCGCCCACCGCGGGTCTTCACTTTACGGACGAGTTGCTGCAGCGATTGGAGACAGAGGGACACGAGATTGTGCGGTTGACGTTGCACGTGGGTTTGGGGACCTTCCGTCCCGTCAAGACCGAAGCGCCGGACAGTCACGACATGGAGTCCGAGTGGTATGCGATCCCGGAACAGACAGCGATCGCTGTGAACCACGCCCGCCGGGCCGGTCGCCCCGTGGTCGCGGTGGGCACGACGGTCGTGCGCGCGCTGGAATCATCGGCTTTGGAGGGTGGCGGCAATGTGGTCGCTGGTGAGGCCACGAGTCGCTTGTTCCTGCGCCCCGGCGCCCGTTTTGGCGTGGTCACGGATCTGATCACGAATTTTCACTTGCCGCGCTCGACCCTCTTGATGCTGGTGTCGGCCTTCGCGGGCCGGGAGCGCGTGCTCGGGGCATATGAGGAGGCCATCGCTGCCGGCTACCGTTTCTACAGCTATGGTGACGCCATGTTGATCCGGGGAACTGCGTGACCGCGTTTCGCTTGCTGGGGTGCGACGGGACGGCACGCGCCGGGGTTCTGCACACCGCGCGGGGCGACGTCGAGACACCGGTGTTCATGCCGGTGGGCACCCAGGCCAGCGTGAAGGCGCTATCCAGTGGCGATCTGGCGGCTCTTGGCGCGCGGATAATCTTGGGCAACACCTATCACCTGGCGTTGCGGCCTGGCGCCAACTGCGTGCGCGAACAGGGTGGCCTGCACCGGTTCATGGCTTGGCCAGGGGCCATTCTGACCGATTCGGGGGGATTTCAGGTCTTCAGCCTGCGGGAGCGGCGCACGCTGGACGAGGACGGCGTGACGTTTCGATCGCACATTGACGGTTCGGAGCATCGCCTGACGCCCGAAAGCGCGATGGAAATTCAAGCCGCCCTGGGTAGCGATATCGCCATGGCATTCGACGAATGCCCACCGTCGGATGCGCCGGCGGCCGAACTCGACGGCGCGATGGCACGCACCACCCGCTGGGCGGCGCGCTGCTTGGCCGCGCCGCGCGCCCCCGGACAGCTACGGTTCGGAATCGTCCAGGGCGGGATCGATCTGTCGCGGCGACGCGCACATCTGGCGGAGATCGCGGCGTTGCCGTTCGAGGGGTTCGCACTGGGGGGGCTGGGCGTCGGGGAGCCGCCCGAGGTCATGCACGACATCGTCGGCGCGATCGCGCCCCAGATGCCCGCCGGCAGCCCGCGGTATCTGATGGGCGTGGGCACACCGCGCGATATCCTGGCGGGAATCGCGGCGGGAATCGACATGTTCGATTGCGTGATGCCCACTCGTAACGCGCGCAACGGCCAGCTCTTTGTCCGTGGTGGCCGGCTCAACATCGCAAACGCGCGGCATCGCCAGGATCCGCGACCGATAGAGGAGGGCTGTCCGTGCGAGTGTTGTGGGTCCTACGGGCGCGCCTATCTCGCCCATCTGTTTCACGCCAAGGAGCTGCTCTACTACCGGCTGGCGTCGATCCACAATTTGCGCCACTACCTCGATCTGGCCCGCGGCGCGCGGACCGCGATCCTCTCCGGGACGTTCAAACAGTACCAGGCCGCGATCCTGTCGGCCGAAGGAGACCGCGCGACAGCGGAGCGCAGAGATCACGCGCCGGGGTTGGGCTGATTCAACCCAGGCCGCGGTTGCGCTTCATCTGGTCCAGCACCTTCGTGTACTCGATCTCCCAGGTTGCGGTTCCTTCTTCCAGGTTCTTGATCTTGCGCCGAACTTCCTCGTCCAGCTCTTCGTCGACGAGCATGTGCCTCTTCAAGACGTCGGCCATCCGCTTTCGCAAGACCGTATCCTCGGAGAAAATTTCCTCGACGTGGGGGGACTGCATGAACGATTCGATCATCTGACTCGTCATCCACTCCAAGCCCTCTTCGCCCAGGCCCAGCCCCTTTTCATGGGCCAGAGTGCGCTTTACCTTGCCGAATTGCTCGTACGGCAGCCCGCGCTTTTGCAAAACGTCCTTGGTGCGCTCGGTGATTTCGCGATCCAGGCGCAGATATTCTTTCAAGACGGCTTGGGCGTCCATTTCGGCTTCGCCCCGATCGATCACGGCGATATCGCCCGAGTCGACCAGGGTCTTGACGATCTCGCCCGCTATTGTTGGGATCTTCCCGCTGTAAAGCCGCATGATTCTCCTGGCGCGTTATAGGGGTGGAGCTAGACGACGTCAAGGTGCCGGGAGGCGATTGGCACCGCAAAGTCTGGCGCCGCCGTGCTTCATCGGCCGGCCGGGGTGTGATTTGCCGGCGACTCTTGACAGGGGAGCGTGTATGCGCAAAATCGCCCGCGACTTTGGTCCGTCACCGCGGGGTGACCGACCACTGATTCCGGCGGATTAGCTCAGTTGGTCAGAGCAGGCGTTTCATACGCGCCGGGTCCGGGGTTCGAATCCCTGATCCGCCACGATTCAAGAAGAAGTGAATGGTCGCGAACATGCGCAAAGTCGACAAGCCCTGGGGCCACGAGTTGATTTGGGCGGTCACCGATCGCTACGTGGGAAAGGTTCTGCACATCCGACAGGGCGAGCAGCTCTCGTTGCAGTATCACCGCCAGAAGGACGAGACGGTGATGGTGTGGTCCGGCCGGATGCGCTTCGTTCATTTCAATGAGGGCGAAACCGAACAGCACACCGATCTGGGGCCGGGGGAGGCATTCCACATCACCCCCGGCCTGCGTCACCGCATGATCGCGTTGGAAGACTGCGACGTCTTCGAGGTATCGACACCGGAGCTAGATGACGTGGTGAGGCTGGAGGACGCATACGGCCGTTCGGGCACCTCCGCGCCCTGAGCCAGACAAACCCGCACGTTCGCCTTGACGGCGCGGGAGGCAAGGGATAAATCCCGGCTCCCATGCCGTACGATACGTCTGACATTCGCAAGGGTCTGAAATTCATGATGGACGGGGCCCCGTACACCGTCATCGAGTTTCAGTTCGTCAAGCCAGGGAAGGGCGCGGCGTTCACGCGCACGCGGATGAAGAATTTGCTGACCGGCGCCGTGCTGGAAAGGAACCTTCGTTCCGGCGAGCGTCTGGAGGAGGCCAACGTCGAGGTCAAGACCATGCAGTACCTCTACCGCGACGCGGATTCCTTCGTCTTCATGGACACGACGACCTACGACCAGGTCAGCATCCCCGAGAATACGGTGGGCGAATCCAAGGACTTCATGCCGGAAAATATCAACGTCGAAGTTCTGTTTTTCGATAATCGGGCCGTCGGTGTCACCTTGCCTAACTTTATCGAACAGAAGATCATTGAAACGGAACCAGGCTTTCGCGGCGATACCTCCACCAACACCACGAAGCCCGCGAAGATTTCCACCGGGGCCTCGGTGCAGGTGCCGCTGTTCATCGTCGCCGGTGATGTCGTCAAGATCGATACCCGCACCGGGGAATACCTCGAGCGCGTCGGTCGCGCGTAGAGAAGTCCGTGTGACGGCGGGGCAGGGGGCCGATTCTTTCGGACGCGCCCTGTGAAGGACGACGACTGGAATGATCGATTGGTGGGTCGTCGTCCTGCGCTGATGGCGCGGGCTCGGGTTCTGTCCGCGCTCCGCCGCTGGTTCGAAGCCGAGGGCTTTTTGGAGGTCGATACCCCGGCCCGGGTGTGGTCCCCCGGACAGGAGGTTCATCTCGATGCCGTCGCGTCCGAAGACCGATGGTTGGTGACCTCGCCCGAGTACGCGATGAAACGACTCTGCGGCGCAGGATATCGAAAGATCGTCTCGATCGGAAAATGCTGGCGGGCCGGTGAACGCGGCGCCCACCATCAGCCGGAATTCACGATGATCGAGTGGTACCGCGCGGATGCGCCCCTCGAGCACATCGCGGATGATTGCGAACAGGTGGTGCGGATCGCGGCGCGACATGCCGGCGAACCCGGGGACCAGCCCGGTCGGGCGTTGAATCTGCCGCCGGAACGATTTCGCCGCACCACGGTGCGCGAATTGATGTCGATCCATGCGGGCCTGGATGTTCGGGGTGATGAATCGGCTGCGGAGCTAGCGGCCAAAGCCGGCGGCGCGGGTATCGCCCTCGGCGCGGCGCAGGCGTGGGACGATATCTTCTTCCAGGCTTGGCTCGATCGGGTCGAGCCCGCCTTGCCCGCAGCAGGACCGGTATTCGTATTCGATTGGCCCGCACCCCTGGCCGCTCTGGCGCGACGACGCGCGGATGACCCCCGCTGGGTGGAACGCTTTGAGCTGTACGCGGCGGGGTTGGAGCTGGCGAATGCCTTCGGGGAGTTGACCGATCCCATCGAGCAACGGGCGCGCTTCGAGTCCGAAATCGTGGCGCGCCGCTCACGCGGGAAACCAACCTATCCGATTGATGAGAAGTTGCTGGCTGCGCTCGGGCGCATGCCGCCCACCTCAGGGGTGGCGCTCGGCTTCGACCGACTGATGATGCTGGTGACGGGAGCGCGGACCATCGACGAGGTGATGGCATTTCCTGACGAGGACGTCTGAGCCGGATTGACGCAACCCTGACCCGGGCTCACGAAAATTACGAATAGTCGATCGGCCGGTGGCGCCCGAACCGCCACCGATCCTGTCCAGTTCCGCCTTGAACCAGCTCCGAATCCGTCCGCTCAAGTTGACCCGCGATCCCCTCTCTGCTAAGGGTTCCTCCCTTTGGAGGCCCAGCCCGTGACATCCGCCCTCTTCAGTCTCGCTCAGGCCGCCCCTCCGGGGGGTGGTTCTGCGGTCGTTCAGTTTTTGCCCCTCATCCTGATCTTCGGGGTGTTCTACCTGCTGGTCATTCGGCCGCAGCAGAAAAAAGGGAAAATCCATCAACAAATGCTCAGCGAGCTGAAGTCCGGTGATCTGGTGGTGACCCAGGGCGGCATCATCGGCAAGATCACGGGTATCAAAGATCCCGAGGTGGTCATCGAGGTTTCGCAGGGGGTGCGCCTCCGGGTCCTCAGATCGCACATTACGAACAAGCATTCGCCGGGAGAGGTCGCGAAAGCGGACGCGAAGGCTTCCTGAGCACGCGCTCTTTATTTCCCCCTCATTCAAGCGGTAAGGACGACGAACCATGGAACGGTCCTGGTGGTGGAAAGCCCTGCTCTACGGCGGCCTTGTGGTGGTCGCCTGTCTGTATCTGGTACCCACGCTGGTGCCCGAGCAGAAGCAGCCTGAATTCATAAAGAAGCACTTCCAAAAACGAATCCAGCTCGGACTCGACCTTCAGGGAGGTCTGCATCTCGTTTATGAGGTGCATGTGGACAAGGCGGTGTCCGACAAGGTCGATCGCATCGCGTCCGAGATCGAGGATCGCCTGGTCAAGAACAAGAAGATGTCGGGGGTGACGGTCACCCGGGAAGGTCGCGATGACATCATTGCGGTCTTCAAGAATCCGACCGAGCACAGCCTGATCGACGAGGAGTTGTTGCGGGAATTCCGGCGGCAACTCGACCTGGTCAAGCGCGACCCAGCCACTGGCACGGTCCGGCTGCGCCTGGATCCCGACCAAATCGAGGAGGTGCGCGATTCCGCCCTGCGCCAGGGGATCGAGACGATTCGCGGCCGGGTCGACAAGTTCGGCGTCGCCGAGCCCACCATCATCAGGAAGGGCACGGACATCATCGTCGAGTTGCCCGGTTTGAAGACCGCTGATTTCGAACGGATCAAGACCATCATCGGTCGGACCGCTCAGCTCGAATTCAAGATTGTCGACGACGGCGCCGACTACATGCGCAAGGCCGCCGCGTTGGTCGGCAAGGGCAGCGGGATCGACGTCTTGCCGGAATCTTGGACCGAGAAGGATTCCGGGAAACCTCACGAGGACGTGTATCTGCGCGCGAAGACGCGCGACGCCTTGGAGAAGTTTTTTACGGGGTTGACCGGCGAGAACGCCGTGCCCGCCGATCACGAGATCGGATACGAGGAGACATCGGTGCGCACCGATTCGGGCGAGGCGACGCAGGACCGAAATTGGCGCACCCTGTATCTCAAGCGTCGGGCGGTCTTGACCGGCGAGTACCTCTCGAATGCCGACCAGACATGGGATCAGCAAACGGGACGACCCGAGGTCAGCTTCGAGTTCGATCACCAGGGCGCGGTNNAGGCCAAGGACCTGGTGGCGGTGTTGCGGTCCGGCGCGCTGCCGGCGCCCCTGCGGAAGACGTTCGAGACCCAGGTGGGACCCACGATGGGTCGCGATTCCATCGATAAGGCCAAGTTCTCGATGTATATCGGGGCCGCCGCGGTCATCCTCTTCATGCTCATCTACTATCGTTTGGCCGGTGTCATGGCCAACGTGGCGATGATCGTGAACATGCTGTTCATGGTCGCGATCTTGGCGGCGTTCGAGGCGTCGTTGACCCTGCCGGGAATCGCCGGGTTGGTCTTGACGATCGGGATGGCCGTGGACGCCAACATCATCATCTACGAGCGCATCCGCGAGGAGTTGCGCAACGGGAAGTCGCCCCGCAGCGCGGTCGATGCCGGCTTCGCGCGGGCGTTCTGGACGGTGTTCGACGCCCACGTCACGAATTTCGTCGCGGGTGTGGTGCTCTACTCCTACGGGTCGGGTCCGATCCGTGGGTTCGCCGTGACGCTGTTGGTGGGCATCATCACCAATTTGGTCACGTCGTACTGGCTTTCCCGCTGGATGTTCGAATTGGTTGTCGGGCGCCGGAGCGGCGCGCCGGCGACCCTGTCGATCTGATCTCCGGTTACCCAAGACGCGAAGTAGAGGCGAAAATGGCGGCCCCCAAGCAGCAGACGTTCTTAGAGATCATCAAGCCACACTCGACCTACGAGTTCATCGGCAACCAGAGGTATTGGATCGGCACCTCGGTCGTGCTGGTGCTCCTGACCGCGATCATGTTGCCCTTGAACGCGTTCGTGATCAAAAGCCGCGGTCACTTCCTGAACTGGGGCGTCGATTTTCGGGGTGGCACCGAGCTGGTGATCGAATTTTCGCGACCGGTGGACGCCGGGGAGTTGCGGAAGACCCTGGGCGACATCGGCCACGAGAATCCGGACGTCGTGCGCTACGAGGATCCGAGCGGCAAGAACAAGAACGTCTACATGGTCAGGCTGGGCGCGGTGTCGGTCCTCTCCGCGGTGCAAGCGCGGCAGGCCCAGGAGGCGTTGGCCAAACTGGGTGACGCGAACCTCAAGAAATTCGAATGGTCCGAGGGCGGAGACAAGATCTATCTGCGCTACGACAAGGCGGTCGACACGGCGACGCTGTCCACCTCGCTCAAGGCCGTGGGCATCAGCGCCAATCAGGTCCAACCGTTTGGCCGATTGGAAGAGAACACCTATGAGGTCACCTTGGTCAGCTTGGACAAGGAGATATGGCGGCACCTGGACGAGAAGCTGGGCCCGGGCACGGTCAGCGGCATCCCCCAGGTTGAATCGGTCGGCGCGAAGGCCGGCAAGCAGCTGCAGTTCGACGGTGTGCGGTCTCTCGTCGCCGCGATCCTGTTGATCATGGTCTACATTCTGTTTCGCTTCGATTTCCGGTATGCGCCCGGCACGGCGGCGGCGCTGCTGCACGACGCGGTGATCACGGTGGGCGCCTTCGCGGTGACCTACAAGGAATTTTCTCTCACCACCGTGGCCGCCATCCTGACCATCATCGGATTTTCGATGAACGACACGATCGTGGTCTTCGATCGCATCCGCGAGAACGCCGCCCGGTTGCGTGATCGCAAGTTCGATCGCGTGGTCAACCAGTCGATCAATGAAACGCTGTCGCGCACCATCTGGACCAGCGCCACGGTGTTTTTCGTGACCCTGGCNNGTGGGCGTCATCGTCGGCACCTATTCGTCGATCTTCATCGCCAGCCCGATCCTGATCTGGTTGAACGAGAAATACCTGGTCAGCCAGCGCAAGGTCGTGGCGCGCCCGGGCCGGGACGTCCGCCGCCCCAAGCGTGGCGACGAAGCCGAAGCGGAAACCTAGACTAGGCGCCCGAGCCGCGCCGCGCGCGCCGCTCAGTCCAGGAGCTGGCGCACCTTGGATTCCAGGTCGGGTTCCGACACCTCAAACTGCTGGCCGGTCCCGAAATCCTTCAGCTGCACGCGGCGTGAGACCACCTCGTCTTCGCCGACGATGAGTCCCAGCCGGGCGCGCAGCTTGTCGGCCCGCTTGAGCTGGGATTTCAGGCTCCCTCCGCGGTGCTCGACCTCCACCCGAATCCCGGCGCTCCGGAGGCGGTGCGCCAAGGGCAGGACATAGCCGAGCGCGGCGGCGTCGAGCGCGGCCACGAACACCCCCAGCACGGGCTCGAAGCTACTGGCGGGCTCCGCCATGGCAAGTAGCGCCCGCTCGATGCCCAGGCCAAAACCGAGTGCTGGCACCTTGGGTCCTCCGAGCGATTCGATCAGCCGGTCGTAGCGCCCGCCGCCGCAGACCGTATTTTGGGCGCCGAGATCGCCGGCGGTCACCTTGATTTCGAAGATCGTCCCCGTGTAGTAGTCGAGGCCCCGCACCAGGCGGGGATCAACCTCGTGCGGCACCGACAGGGACCCCAGCGCCTCGCGGACACGGGCGAATCGCTGCCGGGACTCATCCCCGAGGTGGTCCAGGATGACCGGGGCCTTGGCCACCAGAGCCTGGACCTCCGGGCTCTTCGAATCGAGCACCCGCAGCGGGTTGAGCTCCAGACGCCGCACGGAGTCCTCATCGAGCTGGTCCTTGTGGGCGGTCAGGTAGGCCACCAAGGCGTCGCGGTAGGCGGGGCGCTCTTCTGGTTCGCCCAGAGTGTTGAGCGTGATCGTGTAAGCGCTCGGCGGCAGCCCCAGGTCGCCCATCAACGCGGCCAACATCGCGATCATCTCGGCGTCCACGGTGGGCTGATTGACCCCAAAAACCTCGGCGCCAATCTGGTGAAACTGACGCAGACGGCCCCGCTGGGCGCGTTCATGCCGGAACATGGGCCCCATGTAGTACCAGCGTGTGACCGGCTCCTTGGTCCACTGCGAGGCGCTGATGTACGCCCGCACCGCCGGGGCCGTGCCCTCCGGTCGCAGCGACACCGAGCGGCCGTCGCGATCGTCGAAGGTGTACATCTGCTTTTCGACCACGTCGGTCACTTCCCCGACCGAGCGCACGAACAGCGGCGTGTACTCGAGGATGGGTGTGCGCAGCTCTCGGTAGGCGAAGGCTTCGAGGACCGAGCGCGCCTTGTCCTCCAGGAAATGCCACTTGGACACGTCCGGCGGCAAGATGTCGTTCATTCCCTTTACGGACGCGGGGACGTCGGGCATGGATCGGCACTCCTACCGCAATTAGGCGGTCCTGACCACCACCGCGCCCAGTCGGTCAACCAAGGCTGCCGTGGCCGCCTCCACCGCGTCGCGATCGCGGCCGTCCAGCGTGATCTTGACCTTGTAGTCCGGCGCATCGGCGTCGGGATACGAGCCGACCTCGACGGTGGGCCAGGCCGCGACGATGGCGTCCAGGGCATCGGCGATCGGACTTTCGTCCGCGCGCGAGTAGACGATGCGGGCGTGGATGGGCCGCGTCCGAAAATGTTCACGTATTGCTTCAAATTTCCGTCTGAAAATGGCTGGAACTCCAGGCAAAATCCAGACATTTTCCACCACCACGACCGGCCAGGTGGTGGCCGCGGTGGCGGCGCCGCGCTCGAGGCGCGCGCCCTCCGGTACGTCCGCCATGCGCAGATCTCGCGGGTGCAGGCGATCTCCGAACGCCTCCCGCATCAGGCGCTCGAGCTCCGGTCTGCGGACGATCGCGCGGTTGAATGCAGTGGCGATGGCCGGCAAGGTCACGTCGTCGTGGGTGGGGCCGATGCCACCCGAGGTGAACACCAGATCGAAACGCTCCGAAAGGGCCCGCACCGTGTCCGCGATGTCCAGCTGATCGTCCGGCACGACCTCGATTCGTCCCACGGTGACGCCCAGAGTCCGCAGCTCGCGCACCAGATAGCGGGCGTTCTCGTCGTCCACCTTGCCGGAAAGGATTTCGTTGCCGATGAGCAGGATGGCGGCGGTGGGCGGTTTTGCATCCATGGGGCGTCGGCAGAAATTCGAATTGCGCTATCAAGTCATGCTACACCGATGCGGCCCATGCGTTCTTTCATTTTGGGGATTGCGGTTCTGGGGGCGGTGGGATCGGGGTGTGGGGGGGGCGGAAGTTCGGCGGGTCCGGCCAACAAGGACGGTGCGCTCGACGCTCCGGTCGATGCGGCCGTCGAGGCCACGCGGCCCCCCGGAGTGGCGTGTCCGTCAATCGGTGCCGGGGAGAAGCGGGGATTGGGCGCCTGCTGCGCGGCGGCCGCCGATTGCACGGGCGGGGTTTGCTGGAATGGATTCTGTACGAAAACCTGCGCCGGCACCGCGGAGTGCGGGCCCGCGGTCGCGCCAACGCCGTTGCCGGCTGGAACGGTGTTGGCCTGCGCGCCAAACATGCTCGGGGACGCATTCAGCTACTGTCTTCCTGGATCCGTGCGGGATTGCACGACCGCCGGCAGCGCCCTCTGTCCGGCCGGCGAGGACTGCGCCTTGGGATTGAGCTCGGCCGCGAGCCCTGGCAGCCCCGCCGCCGCCTCGTACGTCGGCCTGTGCTTGACGCGTCTCGTGGCCAACGAATATCTGCCGGTGGGAAGCCCCTGCGAGCCGGAGGATGGCCCCTACGCCTGCGAGAATCAGGGTGGATACCTGGGCAGCGGGTGTTTCTCCCGCCGCTGCACGCGCGCCTGCTCCGACAGCACCGATTGTCCCATTGGCATGCAATGCGCGGCGGCCCCGTATTCCCCCAAGCTGGGCGGATATGCGTCGTTCATGCCGCCGACCGGCCCGGGGATCTGCCTGGGCCGATTTTGCGGGCAGGTGCACGGCGAGGTAGGCGGCATGTTCGGAAAGGCAGCGCAGCAAGGAGCCGACGTGCTGTGCGTGGCGGGCGAAGCGTGCGTTCCCACGATAGCGGTGGGTGCGACGGGCGACGCGCAATATCTGTCGTGCGTACCCCCGCGGACAGGAGCGCTGCCTTTTGGCGCCGCCTGCTCGAAGGATCCGGCGCAAGCTCTGCGTTGCGCCGACGACAGCTTGTGCGTGGAGAGAAGTGGAACCCGGTTCTGCAGCGCTCTGTGTCGGGTCGACGCGGACTGTCCCGCCGGGGCAGTTTGTGTCGATGACTACGCCACGCCGCCGTTGCCCTATGGAACGGCGGCGCGGCTGGCGATGTGCACCCCCCGCGCGCTCATCCCGGGTGTGGCTTGCCAGACCGAGCGGAACTGCGCAGCCACCGAGGAGTGCGTCCCTTTGAGCGGCCGTTCGATTCAGATGGTTTGTCGTCCCGCCGTCGGTACGAAATCGGTGGGGCAAACCTGCGCCGCCCCCAGCGAATGTCGCAGCGGAGAGTGCGTCGATCGCGATCTGCACATACCGACGGGCGCGAATCGAACGACCTGCGCGGCGGCCTGCGCGAGGAATAGCGACTGCGGCACAGGCCAGATCTGCCAGCGGTTGGTGCGGAACAACAACGGCACCCTCGACGACCCGCGCGACGACATCATCGTCGGGATCTGCACCACTCTGGACGCGCCCGCGTTGGCGGGGGGTTGTGCCACCAACGACAATTGCACCGGGCAGACGAGCATCGACGAGACCGGCGGGGACACCTGCGATCCGGTGCATCGGACCTGCTACACCCGGGCGGCGCACATCGGGGATCCCTGCCAGCACCGCGCGAGCTGTCCACTCGGGGCCTATTGTCGTCTGAACGATCCCCGCTACCCCGGCGGGGCCTGCCTTTCGCTCGGCTGTGATCCGGCGGCGACGGCCGGCGTCGACGCGTGCCCGGAGGGCGCCGTTTGCGCCGAACGCGATCCCGATCGGCCGCTGAGGGGCTGCTATCCGGCCTGCGTGCTCGGAGCTCCCTGCGCCCGCGTCGCGGAAAGATACGTCTGCGAGCCGGCGTCGTCGGCGTCCACTGCGGCGACGATTTGTATTTGGCAAGGTGGCCCGTAGGGCATAAACGTGACAGCCATGACGTCCAGCCGCCCCCGCGTTGCCATCGCAGCGGCTTGTTTCGTGGCGCTCATGTTGGGGCGCCGCGCGCCGGCACTGGCCGCGTCTGCGTTGCCGCCCGCGTCCGCCCCTCCAGGGGCGTCGGCTGTCCAGGTCCTGCCGCCCGCGCAGGTCCCGCCCGGTCGTTCCCCCGCCGTGCCCAGCCCGGTGCCCCCGACGGCCCAGACTTCCACGGCGCTGGCGCCGGCGCCTGAGAGCGGCACGGCGCCCACCATGCCGGCGGCCATCATTCCGCCCGAGCCACCGCCGGCGCCCCGCGTGGTTGTCACGGGCGATTTGACGCCGCCCATCGAGTCCGATCACGACGCGGTGGTCGGCACGTGGGGGGTCGAGGTTCGCTCCGTAGCCTCCACGTTGCCGGTCTTCGCCAGGCGAAGCTCCACGGGGTGTCCCCTCACCCCGGCGGCGGCGGGAGCCGCTCCCCCGGCCCCGACACCCGGGTCGACGTCGTCATTGACATCCGACTGTCCGCCCATCGCGGTGAGTATGCTGAGCGTTCGGCACTGGGTCACCCGAAACCTGGCATTGAATGCCGGTGTCGCGCTGGCTCTGGGTGGAGGGAGCCAAGGCGACCGACTGCTAGACACCTATTTTGGTTTTGGTCCAGGGGTCGGTCTCTCGATTCTGCTCGGGAATTGGCGCCACCTGGCGATTGCGGCCAGCCCGGACCTCTCGCTGGTCTGGTTCAAGGCGGCTGGGTCCGCCGACGCCACCTACGTGGTCGACCTCCGGGCCGAACTGGAGGGCGAGCTGCACTTTGGGTTCATCGGTGTTCCCGCCCTGTCGCTGGGACTGCGCAGCGGGATGTCGTTGCGCATGGAGAAGTCGACCGAGCTCACCCAGTGGGCGGCGGGAGTGTCTGGGGCCACCACTTTGCGGGCACTCGTGAGCGACCTGACCTTGCGCTATTATTTCTGACGCGTCCTTTTGTCTGTTCGCCAGCACCGTTGCCATGAACCATCGTTAATGCCGCGCCTGCCACCACCGGACACCGACCTGGTCGAACGGCGAGAGATCTTGGACGCCAATGGTGTCGGGCGCGCCCTACGTCGTATGGCCTA
>PMNO01000206.1 GCA_003161835.1 Myxococcales bacterium
ACGGCGCCCACCATCGGATTGGGACGGGTGGCGCCCCGCCCGCGGCGCGCCAACTGCAAAGCGCGCCGCATCCACCGCTGATCGCGATCGTCGTCGACATCACCACCGGGGCTCAACGTCTAGGGCCTCCGCGCGCGTCGACAAGCGCCTTCAGCTCGTCCATCAATTCGACCACGTCTCGGAACGAACGGTAGACCGAAGCAAACCGCACATAGGCCACGTCGTCCAGGTTGCGCAGCGTGGCCATCACCGCGTCCCCGATCCGCGACGAGGGAATCTCCTTCTCCGTGGCCTCCTGCAACTCGCGTTCGATGCGGTCGACCGCCCGTTCGATCGTCTCCAGCGACACCGGGCGCTTCGAGCAGGCCTTCTTCAATCCGCTCAAGATTTTCGCTCGGTCAAACGCCTCCCGCCGCCCGTCCTTCTTGATGACCATCGGCAGAATTTCGTCGACACGTTCGTAGGTCGTGAACCGCCGCCCGCAACTGGAGCACTCGCGACGCCGCCGAATGACCTGTTCGCTGTCCGAGGGTCGAGTGTCGACCACCTTGTCTTCGATGGCGGAGCAAAAAGGGCAGCGCATGAGGGAACTGTCTTGCTGTTTAACACGCGGGCATGGGACCGGCGTGTGTTGTATCTTCCGCGCGATGTCCCAATCACCCCGAATTTCCGCGGCGGAGCTTCATTTCACGGTCAACGGCGAGTCACGCAGCGCCCGCGCCGGTACCACCGTCGCGGCGTTGTTGGGGGAGATGGGGATCGACGCGGACCGGGTCGCGATCGAACGCAACGAGGACGTGATCCCTCGACGGACCTGGAGGGAGGTGGGGATCGCGGAAGGCGATCGCCTGGAAATCGTCGCGTTCATCGGAGGGGGTTCGGGCGGTGCGTCGCCCGGCACCGGGGGAACGACGTCCGACAGCGACGATCCTCTGATCATCGCGGGTCGTTCCTTCCGATCGCGGCTGCTGGTCGGAACGGGCAAGTACCGAACCATCGATGAGGGACGCGAGGCCATCCGCCGCAGCGGCGCCGATATCGTCACCGTCGCATTGCGCCGGGTCGACTTGACGCCCGGAAAACCCAGCGTGCTCGACACCCTCGATCGCGCCCGCCACACCATCCTCCCGAACACCGCCGGTTGCTACACAGCCGAGGAAGCGTTGCGGACCTGCCGCCTGGCGCGCGAGCTGGGCATGTCAGAAATGGTCAAGCTGGAGGTTATTGGCGACGCGCAAACCCTGTTTCCCGACGGGGAGGCAACGTTGCAAGCCGCCACCATTCTGGTCAAGGAAGGCTTCGTCGTGCTCCCGTATTGCATGGACGATCCGATCCTGGCGCGCAAGCTCGAGGATGTGGGGTGTGCGGCGATCATGCCGCTGGCCGCCCCCATCGGCTCCGGATTGGGCATCCGCAATCCCTACAATATCCGCATCATCGTGGAGCGGGCGCGGGTCCCGGTGATTGTCGACGCGGGGGTGGGCACCGCTTCCGACGCCGCGGTCGCCATGGAACTGGGTTGCCATGGAGTCCTGATGAACACGGCGATCGCCGAAGCGCGGGATCCCCTCCTCATGGCTGAGGCCATGAGAGACGGCGTTGTCGCGGGGCGCAAAGCGTTTCGGGCGGGTCGCATTCCGCGCCGGTTGCATGCGAACGCGTCGTCCCCGGTGGGCGGGCTCATCGAGTAGACGGTGTCCGCCACCCCGCGCGCGCCCTTCGTTTACCTGATCACGGATCGCCACGCGACGCAGGGCCGCCCCCTGACCGGAGTCATCGCCGGCGCCCTGCGCGCCCTGCAAGGTTCGCATCTGCCGAGCTCCGCGGTGGCCATCCAGTTGCGGGAAAAGGATCTCCCAGGCGGCACCTTGATCGAGCTGGGTCGGCAATTGCGCGCCGTGACCAACGCCGCCGGGGTGCGCCTGTTCGTCAACGATAGGATTGACGTTGCCCTGGCCGTGGGAGCGGATGGGGTGCACCTGGGAGACGGGGCGCTCGGGGTGGACGATGCGCACGCCTTGGCGCCGGCGCTGCAGATTGCGCTATCCACCCACTCCCCGGCCGGGGTCGCGCGCGCGGCCGCGGACCCACGGGTGTCATTCGTCGTGTTCGGCCCGGTATTCGAGACGCCATCCAAGCGGGGGTTCGGCCCCCCCCAAGGTCTGCAGGCGTTGCGGGCGGCGTGTGCGTCTTCGATTTCGGTGCTCGCCCTGGGAGGTGTGGGAGCTAACGAAATTCCTGCGTGTTTGGGCGCAGGTGCAGCGGGAGTGGGGTGTATCCGCGGTGTGCTGTCCAACCCCGATCCCGAGGCCGCCTTGCGGAGGTTTTTCGAAGCGATTGAAAGCACTTGACAGCGTTTTCAAGCCTTGTACTTTTCCCCCCCGGGACCCTGCGGCCTTGGCGGCGGGTTAGGCAACTCAATATGCTAGAGGAGGGAAGTAAAATGGCAACCGGTAAGGTGAAATGGTTCAACGATGCGAAGGGATATGGCTTCATTGCACGTGATGACGGGCCGGATGTGTTCGTCCACCATTCGGCAATCGTCGCGGAGGGATTTCGCTCTTTGACCGAAGGACAGGAAGTGGCCTTCGACATCGTTGAGGGACCCAAGGGTCTTCAGGCGGCCAACGTCAACAAAGGCTGAGCCCCGCTCGTAACCCCCGGCTGGCTCGGTGTGCCCCGAAGGGGCGTATGACCAACTAGACGAAAGCCCGGGTGTCGCGCGACACCCGGGCTTTTTGTTTTTCCGAAGCGCCATTCACGGCGCACGCTCTTCAGTTCTTCCCGTCCCGAATCTCGGTCGTCTCGTCGTCGGCAGGACGCTGACGCTGTCCGCACACGCGATTTCTGCCGGATCGCTTCGCGCTGTACATGTTCTCATCCGCCGCGGCCACCAGATCGGACGAGTTTCGTATGCGAGCTTCGGGTGAACGGGCCACGCCGATGCTCACCGTGATTGGTATCACCTTGCCGGCCGTTTCGAAGCGGTGAAGCTCCACGGTGCGACGAATCCTCTCCGCCATCATCTCGGCGGGCGGCTGGTCCATCCCGCGGCAGACAATCGCGAATTCTTCGCCACCATAGCGGGCCAGAACATCTTCCGACCGCAGCGCCTTGACCATCAGCGCCGCCAGCTCCTGCAAGACGAAATCGCCAACCGGGTGGCCGTAGGTGTCGTTGACCTTCTTGAA
>PMNO01000440.1 GCA_003161835.1 Myxococcales bacterium
CGGGCGGAACGAGCTGATGGTGTGCACCAATGTGTCGTGCATGCTGCGGGGTGGATACGACATCCTTCATCACATCGAGAACCGGCTGGGGATCAAGGCCGGGGAGAGCACCCCCGACGGGTGTTTCCATTTGGTCGAGGAAGAATGTCTGGCGGCCTGCGCGAATGCGCCGATGATGATCTGCGGTCCCGAGTACCACCTGGACCTGACCACCCAGAAAGTCGACACGATCCTGGATGATCTGCGTCGACGCTGGCAGGAACGCGCCAGGCAAGGGGTCCCGGGCGACAACCTGCCGGCCACGTCGTCCGGGCCTGTGGGTACCAAAACGATCATGGGCATCGGCCCCGGCCACAAAGGTTGAAAAGGCGCCCACGATGACGATCTCGGCAACCTCGGCGACCCCGGCAACCTCGAATTGGCAAGGTGCCCAGGGCGTGAAGATCGTGACCAAGAATTTTGGCGTGCCCGATAGCCACAAGTTGGCGACATATCGGGCCCGCGGCGGCTGGGAGGCCTTTCGCAAGTCTGCGGGCATGGCGCCGGCCGAGATCGTCGACGAGGTGAAGAAATCCAATCTGCGCGGCCGTGGCGGCGCGGGATTTCCAACCGGAATGAAATGGTCGTTCGTTCCCAAGGAGGCGCGGACGGTCTATCTGGTCGTCAACGCCGACGAATCCGAGCCGGGCACCTGCAAGGATCGCGAGCTTCTGGCCTACGATCCGCACCTGTTGATCGAAGGTATGGCGATCGCGTCGTACGCGATCGGTTGCAAGCACGCCTATATCTACATTCGCGGCGAGATGATGCGCGAGGCGAAGATCGTCCAGGCGGCCATCGACGAGGCTTACGCGGCGGGCTTGCTGGGCAGCGATCACCCGGTTGCCGGCGGGCGCACCTTTCGCTTCGACATCACGTTGCACCGGGGCGCGGGCGCCTATATCTGCGGCGAGGAGACCGCGCTTTTGAATTCTCTGGAAGGTAAGCGGGGCTGGCCCCGTCTGAAGCCGCCGTTTCCGGCCGTGAAGGGATTGTTTCAGCAGGCCACGGTCGTCAACAATGTCGAGACCCTGATGAACGTGCCCGAGATCGTTCAAAAGGGTGGGGCGTGGTTCGCCGGTCTGGGCCTCGGCAAATCGGGCGGAACCCGCATCGTGTGCGTCTCGGGGCACGTCAAGAAGCCAGGCGTCTACGAATTGCCGATGGGGATTCCGGTTCGCGCGCTGATCCAGGACGTCTGCGGCGGCATTCCGGGCGGTCGCGCGATCAAGGGAGTGATCCCGGGAGGCACGTCGATGCCGCCCCTGGACGCCAGCGAGCTGGACATCCCGATCGAATTCGACGCGCTCATGACCGACGCGCGCATCAAGGACGTTGAAGTGCAGCGCGGCCTTCCCTTCGATCTCGGCAACGGTCGTCGGCTCAAGACCATGGCGGGGTCGGGCGGTATCGTCGTGTTCGACGAGAGCACCGATGTGGTCGCTCTGTGTGCGCGAATCATGCGCTTTTACGCCCATGAGTCCTGCGGCCAGTGCACCCCCTGCCGCGAGGGGACTGGTTGGCTGGCGCGCGTTTGCACCCGTTTGGCGGCCGGGGACGGCAAGCCGGGCGACGTCGAATTGTTGGGCAACGTCGCCAACGGCATCGCGGGCAACACCATCTGCGCGCTCGGCGAGGCGGCGGCCTGGCCGATGATGGGATTCTTGACGAAATTTCGCTCGGAGTTCGAAGCCAAGATCAGGAAGGCGGCGTGATGGCGGATGTGGCGGGCACACCCGGCGGCAATCTGGGCGGGGCAAACGTGAGCGATCTGCTGGCTCCGCTCGCCTCGGGCGAGGGCGTGGTTTTCCTGATTCTGGCCCTGGGTGTGGTGGCGATGTCCGTCGTGTGCATGACCCGCCGGAACCCGGTCAGCGCGGTCATGAGCTTGGTCGCCACGTTCTTCGGCCTGGCTGGCCTCTACGCCACTCTGTCCGCGCACTTCTTGGCGGTGCTTCAGGTCCTCGTCTACGCGGGCGCGATCATGGTTCTGTTCATCTTCGTGGTCATGATCGTGAACCGCGAGGAGTCGACCCTCGTGTCGCTGCGAGGCATCCCGACTCGACTTTTGGGCGTGTTCGCGGGCGTCTACATGATCCGGGTGTTCGCGGGCATCGCGATTCCCGCCCAGGCTCCCGGCCCCTTGCCCGCGCTGTCCGACTCGTTCGGGACAGTCGCCTCCGTCGGCGATATGCTCTTCCGGCAAGATCTCTTCCCTTTCGAGGCGATCTCGTTGTTGCTGCTGGTCGCCATCGTCGGTGGCGTGGTGGTCTCGCGGTCGGCGCGCAAGGAGTCGGACGCCGTGATTGCCGCGGACAAGCGGATCGCGATTTCTCACCTCAGCTCCCACGATTCGCCCGCGGAGTTGTCCGAGGTCGAAGAAACCTCCGCCGCCGCCGGAGGGCACCACTAGAATGCCGACCTTCTACTACTTGATCCTGTCGTTCGTGCTGTTCCTGATCGGGACCACGGGTGTTTTGCTGCGACGAAACGCCCTCGTGGTCTTGATGGGGATCGAGCTGCAGTTGAACGCCGGCAACCTGGCGATGCTGACCTATTCGCGCGCGCTCGGGGATGAAAAGGGGCACGTGTTCGCCTTCCTGATCATCGCGCTCGCGGCGGCCGAAGCGGCTGTCGGTCTCGCGATCCTGGTGGGGCTGTTCCGCAACCGCCAGACCATCAATCTCGATGAAGCCAACCTGATGAAGCGCTAGGCGCCGCAGTACACCCTCAATTCCCACTGCCGACTCCCACTCCCCACTCCCCACATGAACGCCTCTGAGACACTCTTCAATTTGCGGCTGATTCCGTTGTTGCCCTTCCTGGGTGCGGCGGTGTTGATCCTGTTCGGACGGCGCTGGAAACGAGAGGCCGTGCTCACCGTCGCCGCCGCCGCCATCGGCGGCTCCGCCCTGGTGGCATTCGACGCGTTCTTCACCCGGCTTCCGGCCGTGGCCGAGGAGGGTGGCCTTCGCGACGTGGTGTGGACCTGGATGTCCACCGGGAACCTGTCGGTCGATCTGGCCTTCCGGATGGATGCGCTGTCAGGTCTGCTGTGCCTGATCATCACCTTCATCGGGTTTCTGATTCACCTGTACTCGGCCGGGTACATGGAGCACGACCCGGACTACCCGCGCTTCTTCGCGTACCTGAATCTGTTCTGCGGTTCGATGCTGGTGCTGGTCCTGGGCGACAGCATGCCCGTGATGTTCGTGGGCTGGGAAGGCGTGGGGCTGTGCAGCTATCTCTTGATCGGCTTTTGGTACCACGAGACGCCCAACGCCGATGCTGGCAAGAAGGCATTCATAACGAACCGGATCGGTGACTTCGGTTTCCTGATCGGCATCTTCCTGACGTTCCAGGCGACCGGGACGTTGCGGTTCTCCGAGATCACGTCCTTCGCCACCGCCGGTTCGGTGCTGACGGCACCCGCCTGGCTGGGGATGTCGAACGCGTTCTGGATCGGGACGTTCCTGTTCATCGGGGCGGCCGGAAAATCGGCGCAGATTCCGCTGTACGTGTGGTTGCCCGACGCGATGGCGGGGCCGACCCCCGTGTCGGCGTTGATTCATGCCGCCACGATGGTCACCGCGGGCGTGTACATGGTCGCGCGCATGCACGCCGTCTACGTGCTGTCGCCCGCGGCGCTGGCCATCGTCGCGTTGGTCGGTGCGGCAACTGCTTTGTTCGCGGCCGTCATTGGGTTCGCCCAAAATGACTTCAAGAAGGTGCTGGCCTATTCAACCGTCAGCCAGCTGGGATTCATGTTCGCGGGCGTCGGGACCGCCAACTTCGCGAGCGGCGTGTTTCATCTGTACACCCACGCCTTCTTCAAGGCGGGGCTGTTCCTGTGCGCCGGCTCGATCATGCACGCCATGAGCGGTTCGGGAGACATCCGGAAGATGGGCGGCCTGCGCAAGCTGACTCCCTGGACGCACGGGGTGTTCCTGGTCTGCTGGCTGGCCATCTGCGGCGTCCCCGTCTTTTCGGGCTTCTTCTCGAAGGACGCGATTGTCGCGGGCGCATTCGCGACCGGGATCTTTGGCGACGACCTGTCGTGGGTCGGACCGACGGTGGGCGTGCTCCTACTCCTGGCGGCTCTCGGTACCGCGTTCTACATGTCGCGCCTCTATTTCCTGGTTTTCTCCGGGCCCACGCGCGCGGATGCCCAGACCCAGCATCACATCCACGAATCGCCACCCAGCATGGTTGGTCCGTTGGTGGTGTTGGCCGTTGGCGCCGGGTTGGGTGGTCTGGTCGGCGTGCCCGGCGGCCTGTTCGGTCATCCCGAATGGAACCTGCTCGGCCACACGCTGGAGACGGCCGTCGGGCCGGAGCTGGACGTTCCCCACAACACCGAGTTGCTCTTCATGGCTGTCTCGACGGTGCTGGCCCTGATCGGCATCGGGTTGGCGTACACCTTCTATGGAGGCGGATATCGTGCGCCGGCCCAGAAATTCGCGGCCGCCTTTCCCGGGTTCGTGCAGCTGGTGCGCGACAAGTTTCGGGTGGACGAACTGTACGGCGCGGTGATCATTCGACCACTTCGCAAGTTTGCTCTGGCGTTGTTCAGGGTCGTCGATCGGGTCCTGATCGACCAGATTCTGGTGGGAGGGGTCGCGGCCTTGGTCGATGTGCTCGGCCGCGTCAGCCGGGCTTTCCAGGCGGGCGATGCCCAGAGATACATGGCAGCCTTCGCGATCGGCGCGGCGGCGCTCGTGTTCTTCGCGACCCGCCCCACGGTCCCATCCACGCTGAAGGTCGAGGTCTCGGGAACGACCGTTTCCGTCGACGCCAGCCGTGCCGGCCGTGCTTCACCCCGGGGCCTGACCTACGCGTTCGATTTCGACGACGACGGCCGTCCCGAGGTGGTGGGCCTGAAATCGGACGCGCGGTATACGTATGATCAAGCCGGTGAGCACACGATTCGGGTCACGGTGACGGACCCGCGCTGGCACACCCAAAGCAAAATCAAGCGCAAGATCGATCTGTCGGCGGCGGGGGAGCGGAAGTAATGGGCATCCTGGCTTGGATCACCCTGCTGCCGCTGGCGGGCGCCCTGCTCACGATGCTGGTGCCGCGCGAGGAGGAGGCGATTCACCGCGGGATCGGCCTCGGCACGACCATCGTCACGTTCCTCGCGTCGCTGTTCATCCTGGGCGACTTCGACCCGGCGAAGAGCGGGTTCCAGCTGGAGGTCGACAAGGTCTGGGTGGAATCGCTCGGCATTCATTTCCACCTGGGCATCGATGGCATTTCGCTGTGGCTGGTGATGCTGACCACCTTCCTGATGCCGGTCACCCTGCTGTCGCCCCAGGCCATCGGGACCCGAAACATCCGGGTACGTGAATTCGTGATCGCCATGCTGGCGCTGGAAGCGGGCATGGTCGGGGCATTTCTGGCCCTCGATCTCTTCGTCTTCTACGTCTTTTGGGAGCTGATGCTGATTCCGATGTACTTCATCATCGGGATCTGGGGCGGGGAACGCCGCCTCTACGCCAGTATCAAGTTCGTCATCTACACCCTCATCGGCTCGTTGCTGATGCTGGTGGCGATCTTGTACCTGTATGCGCAGTACCACGCGGCCACGGGCACGTTCAGCTTCGACTACGTCGCCCTGTCGCGGCTGACCCTCCCGTACGATCCTCAGCTGCTGTGCTTCCTGGCCTTTGGCCTCGCGTTCGCGACCAAGATTCCGCTGTTCCCGTTACACACCTGGTTGCCGGATGCGCACGTCGAGGCCCCCACGGGCGGTTCGGTGATCTTGGCGGGCGTGATGCTGAAATTCGGGACCTACGGGTTCCTTCGCTTTGCGCTGCCGATGTTTCCCCTGGCCACCCAGGCGATGGCGCCCGTGGTGACGGCGCTGGCCGTGATCGGGATCGTGTTTGGCGCGTTGATGGCCTACGTGCAGAACGATGCGAAAAAGCTGGTGGCCTATTCGTCGGTGTCGCACCTGGGATTCGTGGTTCTGGGCATCATGACGTTGGGTCAAGTCGCGGTGCAGGGTGCGATTTACCAGATGCTCGCGCACGGCATTTCGACGGGCGGCCTGTTCCTGGGGGTTGGCCTGCTCTACGACCGCCGGCACACGCGCAAGCTGGATGATTTCGGGGGCCTCTGGAAGAAGATCCCCATCTTTTCGGCCTGCTTCTTGGTCATTGTGCTGGCGTCGGTGGGTCTGCCGGGCCTGTGCGGGTTCGTGGGTGAATTCCTGATCTTGATCGGCACCTTCAACGCGCCCGCCGGCGCGCTGTTCTCGTCGCCCAAGTTGCTGGCCATCATCTCGGCCAGCGCGGTCATTTTGGCCGCCATGTATTTGCTGACCATGTATCAGAAGATTTTCTTCGGACCGCTCGACAACCCCGCGAACAAGGATCCCCACGTGCGCGACATTCACGGTCGGGAGCGCTGGGTCTTTGGCTTCGTGATCGTGGCCGCGCTGGTCATGGGGATCTATCCGCAGCCCATCTTGGCCCGCTCGGAGAAGTCCGTGGCGGCGCTGATTTCCGGGTTCCAAGAACGCCTTGCCGATGCGGCGTCCAACCCCGACGCCCCTGCGCATTTGTTCCCCAACCCGTCCGCTGGCGCGGCACCGTCCGCCGCTCCGGCCAACGCCGGCAACAGCGGCAAACCGGGACCGACTGCGCCATGATCTTCGACAGCAGCCAAATTCTCGCCTACCTGCCCATGCTGATTCTCATTGGTATGGGGTGCTTGATTCTGCTCGCCGAGACCTTCGCCACAACGGCCACCGCCAGCCGGCAGGGGCTGGCGTGGTTGGGCGTCGGCGGCTGTATCGCGTCGCTCGGAGCCCTCTTGGCACAATGGGGCGACGCCGGGCAGGCGACCACGCACTTTCAGGGCATGCTGATCGTGGATCGGATGGCCCTGTACTTGGACGGCGCGTTCCTGGCGGCGGCCCTGTTGACGCTCTTGTTCGCGCCGCCGTTCCTGCGCGAGCAGGGCTTCGAGTTCGGCGAGTTTTACGTCATGGTCTTGTTCGGGGCGGCCGGCATGATGATGGTGGCCCACGCGGCCCATCTGGTGACGTTGCTGATCGGGATTGAAACCATGTCCCTGGCGGCCTACATCCTCACCGGATGCTGGCGCCGCAATTTGCGCAGCTCCGAGGGCGCGATGAAGTACTTCCTGATGGGAGCGTTCGCCACGGGATTCTTGGTGTACGGGATGGCGCTGGTGTACGGCACAACCGGGGGGGAACTGTCGTATGCGGGCATCGCCGGCAAGGTGCCCGAGGCCTCCAAGAACCCGGTCTTCTACTTCGGGGAGTACTTCATCCTGATCGCTCTGGCGTTCAAGGTGGCGGCTGTCCCTTTTCACATGTGGGCACCAGATGCCTACGAAGGTGCCCCGACACCAGTGACCGGATTCATGGCCGCGGGCGTGAAGGCGGCTGCGTTCGGGGGCATCCTGCGCATCCTGGATACGGCCTTCGGTAATCCGCTCCTGGTTTTCGACTTCACGGGCTGGGCGAACATCATCGTCGTGTTGGCGGCGGCCACCATGATCCTCGGAAATCTGGCGGCGCTGCGCCAGGACAACATCAAGCGGATGCTTGCCTATTCCTCGATCGGCCACGCCGGATACATCTTGGTGGGCGTCGCCGCGATGGGCCTGGGCGTGACAACGGCCAAGCCCGCCGTGCTTTTCTACCTGATGTCGTACACCTTCACGACGCTGGGATCGTTCGGCGTGATCGCCTGGATCGGCAACCGGCGCGACGAGCGCCTGTTCATCGACGATTGGGCGGGCGTGGCGCAGGCGCGCCCGGGGGTCGCGATGGCCATGGCGCTGTTCCTGCTGTCGCTGGGGGGCGTTCCCCCGACAGGCGGCTTCTTCGCCAAGTTCTTCCTGTTTCGCGCGGCGATGGAGAGCCCGCAGCTGTACTGGCTGGTCGTCATCGGCGTCTTGACCAGCGTCGTGAGCATCTACTATTACCTGCGGGTGGTCATCGCGATGTACTTCCGCGATCCTTTGCGCCCGCTCGAGCCGACGGACGCGGCGTCCACCCGGGCCGCGCTGATCTTGACCGCGATGGCTGTATTGCTCCTGGGAATCCTGCCCGGTTCGTTCATCGAATGGGCCGGCCCGGTCATCGGCAAGTAACCGGGTACGGCGCGAACGGCGGCGGCGCATGACCAAGGGCCGTCTCGAGGCGTTCAGCGACGGCGTGATCGCCGTTCTGATCACGATCATGGTCCTGGAACTCAAGGTTCCCCACGGCAGTGACTGGGACGCGCTGCTTCCCCTCGCGCCCATATTCTGCGCCTACGTGCTCAGCTTCGTCTTTTTGGGCATCTACTGGAACAATCACCACCACATGCTCCACGCGACGGACAAGATCAACGGGAAGATCCTGTGGGCGAACCTGCATCTGTTGTTCTGGTTGTCGCTGATCCCGTTCGCCACNNGGTCCGCAATCGAAGCTCGCCGCCGCCGTGGGGCGAGACAAGAAAGGCAAGATTTCGGCGGTGCTGTATGCGGTGGCGATTCCGCTGGCCCTGGTCCACCCGTGGAGCGCCGCGGGGATCTATTTGTTCGTGACGCTCATGTGGCTGGTTCCCGATCGCCGGATCGAATCGATCTTGGACCGTTGACCGTTGACCGCCCGCTTGCGTGGGGAGGTCCGCGCCGTTCCAGCTTGCCGTCCGGGGAGCCTCAGGTCAGCGGTGCGGCCTGGAATCGCGCGATTTCCGCGGCGGGGTTCTCGACCTCGATGATGAGCTGGTGATAGGCCTCCCCGTCCAGGTCGACGACGATGGCGCGTGCGGGGTTGCTGACGTCCCAGAAGGTGCGTTTTCCTCCCCGGTAGAACGTCCCCGCAACGATGAATCCGGGAACGTGGACTCCGGGCAATCGTAGCCCCTTCCACCACCCGCCGAGCGCCGTCGGGTCGGCGGCACGCACATCCGTCACATGGGCCAGCGGAATGTCGAAGCGACTCTTGAACGCCAAGAAACGATGCAGGCCCTGGACCTCGAAGATCGCTTTTGACCGCTCTATTGAAACGCTGACCATCGGGCGTGAGTGGATGATAGCCGGTCTGTCATCGGTCGTCGCCACGGTCCGTGGTATCGGCGGGTCTTGCTTCCGCACCACCGGCGTCGGCTGCCAAAGCGTCGCCCCCACCGTCCGTTCCGGTCGGGACGTTGGCGGGCGAGGTCGCCTCGGGCGCGGCGTTCAGGAACCTCAGAATGACGGCCTCCGCGATCTGTCCCGAGAAACCCCCGAACAAGAAATCGAATCCGTGCTGCGCGTACGGAATGATCAAAGTGTCGTAACGCACCCCCGCCGCATTCAATTTTTCGGTCAGCAGGTCGACGTGCTGTCGACCAATGAATTGGTCGCGACCGCCGTGGATCAAGAGCGTGCGCGGAGAGCCGGCGGTCACGCGCTCGGAGGGCGATAGCATCCGATACAGATCGCCGGTGGTCTCCGGCGGACCGCCGATGAACTGGCGGAGCTTCTCGGAGCTGTCGTAGACGCGGGGACGCGCGGGGTGCGCATAGCCCCATACGAGATCGGTGGGCGCGTAAAAGGCCACCACCGATTCAACCGAGGTATCGCCGGCGTCCGCGCAGCTGGCAGGAAGCCGGGGGTCGGCGGGCGCGTAGGCCGCCAGCAGCGCGAGGTGGCCACCCGCCGATCGACCGAGCAAGGTGATCTTGCGCGGGTCCACGTTCCAGTCGGCGGTGACGGCGTGTCGCTTGATCCAGCCGATGGCGCACTTGACGTCGCCGGTTGCGGTTCGCCAGTTGGGTTGCGGCGCCGTGCGGTATTCCACGTCGAAGATGGTGAAGCCCTGGCTCGCGAACCACTGACTGGCGCGCGACGCGTCCCCTTTGTCTCCGGCGGACCAGCCGCCCCCGTGTGCCACCACGATGGCGCGCGTCGGCTGCGCGGGCGCTCCGGCAGGAACGTACACATCCAGCCCCAACGGCCGTCCCTGAACGGTTGCGTAGGTCACCGTTCGTGCGGCGGCGATGGGGCCTTCGGTGTCCGCGCCGGCCCGCAGGTAACGATCAAAATCCAGGTCCACCCGTTGTTCGCTGGCCAATCGCAGCGCCTGCGCCAGGGGTATCAGCCCCACCACCACGGCCCCGAGGCACAGCAGAATCGCGCAGGTGGCCACCAGCCGTGTGCCGGGACCCATGCCGATCAGGGTCAACACGGCGGCCAGCACGGCGGCTGCCACGACAAAGGCGCTCTTCTCGCCCGCCCCAATGGCCAGGAACGCCAACGACTTGGAGGGCGCCGGCAACACGATCAACGCCGCCGCCGCCGCCGCCGCCACGGCCAGCAAGATGGCCAACCCCAGAGCCACCCGAGACATGGGTCGACCCTACAACGCGGTCCGCGAATCGCCAAGGTTGGCAGCGGGACGCCTGCGGAGCCCAGCGGCCCCCTGCGCGGTTGCACCTTTCGACGGCCCGAAAAACCGGTGTAAGTTAGCCACATGGCCGCCGAACCCGGAAAAACCGGCAAGACCCGTGACGAGGAACTCTCGACCATTCGGGGGGAGATCGACCGCACCGACGACGAAATCTTGCGCCTCCTCAACCATCGGGCGCGCTTCGTCGCCCGCGTGGCCGAGTTGAAGGAGGAGATGCAGGTGCCGTTCTACGTCCCCTCGCGCGAGCGCCAGATCATCGACCGATTGTCCGCCGCCAATCCGGGACCGTTTCCGGTCGAAGCGATTCGCCCCGTGTTCCAGGAGATCTTCAGCGCTTGTCTCTCGCTTGAGAAGACCGTCAAGGTCGCCTATCTCGGGCCCGAAGGCACGTTTTCACACATGGCGGTCAAACGGCAGTTTGGCCTGTCGGCGCGGGCCATCCCGATCAAGACCATCGCCGCGGTGTTCGAGGAGGTGGAGCGCGGGGGCGCGGACCTGGGCGTCGTGCCGGTCGAGAATTCCAGCGAGGGCATGATCAATCACACGCTCGACAGTTTCGTCGACAGCGATTTGAAGATCAGCGCCGAGATCGTGCTGAAGATTTCGCTGTGCCTCCTGGCGCGCGCCGAAGTCGATCTGGATCGGGTCGAGCGCGTCTACTCCATCCCCGTGGCGCTGGCGCAGTGTCGCCGCTGGCTGGCGACCCACCTGCCGCGCGCCACGGTGGTCGAATCGCCTTCGACCGCCGAGGCCGCCCGGTCGGCGCATGGGGACGCACACGGGGTCGCGGTGGCGTCGGAAATGGCGGCCAGGTTGTACGACTTGCGGGCCCTGAAGCGGAACATCGAGGATCTGACTCAGAACGTCACCCGCTTCTTGGTGCTGGGCCGAGAGCAGGCCGAACCGACCGGGCGCGACAAGACCTCCGTCTTGTTGACCACGCGCGACCAGCCCGGGATCCTGTACAAGGTGCTGGGGAGCTTCGCGGAACAGGGTCTGAACATGACCAAGATCGAGAGCCGCCCCTCGCGCCGCCGGGCCTGGGAGTACATTTTCTTCGTCGACGTGGACGGCCACGAGCGCGATCTTCCCGTGGCGGCGGCGCTGAAGGTCGTCCGCGGCCACTGCGAATCGATGAAGGTCCTGGGGTCGTATCCAAAAGGCGAACCGGAATAGTGCCGATAGCTAGGGCGTGCCCCCCGCGCCCCGTTCTTTCCTTCGCCATCGGCTCCGTGCCACAGGCGCCATTTTTGCGCTCGCGCTGACGCTCCCGGGCGCCCGCGCGCTGGCTTATGTGCGCGCCAGAACGCCGGATACGTTCGTTCCCATCTTCTGGGCCGACCCGCGCAAGGTTCTGGAGATAGCTCGTCCCCCGGAGGGAGTGGGCGTCACCACCGACGATCTGCGCGCGGCGGCCCAGGCTGCGGTTGCGAGCTGGAGCGGCTCATCCATCGCCTGTACCGGTCTGGAGCTTCGGGTCGCACCGCGGGTCACCGACAGCCAGGTGGCCGCCCGTGACGGAAGGAACCGCATCCTCATGCGGACCGGCAGCTGGTGTCGGGATCCGGTCGCGTTGACCCATTGCCACGACCCTGCGGCGGTCGCGTTGACGACGGTATTTTCGCGCTCGAGACCGGGCGCGGCCGACGACGGCGAGATGCTGGAGGCGGACATTGAAGTGAACGCCGCGGGCTCGTTCCCCTGGGGCATCATTCCCGACGGCCCCATNNGAGACCGGCCACTTCATCGGGCTCGATCACACCTGCCTGACGCCGAACATGCCGCTGCTCGTCGACGATTCCGGCGTCGCGGCTCCGAGCTGTGCGAGCGTGCCCGCCGACCAACAGGCGGACATCGAGGACGCGACCATGTATCCCTTCATGAATCCAAGCGAGGTTGGTCTTCGCACCCTGAGCACCGACGACACGCGCGCCGCCTGTGACATCTATCCAACGTGGTCCGTTCCGGACGACGAATGGATTGGTGCCGGTGGATGCACGCAGGCACCGGCGCCGGTTTCGCGCGGCTTCCGCCCGGTGATCGTGGGCACGGTCTTGTGGGCCGCCTTCGCGCTGTTCGCGTCGCGCGCGCGGCGTCGCCAACGATCCCGGGTGGGTCGCGGCGGTGAGCCAACTCCGTGCATTCGCGCCGGTTCTAGCCATTCGACGTGATTGTTGTACGCGCGGCAACACCGCGGAACGACTGAAGAACCTCAAGGGCAAGGCCGCGCCCACCGATGAAATCTGCTGCCAATGCGCGGACGAATACTACTGGTCGACGGTGACACCACCGTGCAAGCGACGCTGGTGAACTTCCTGTCGGGGATCGGATACGAGACCGTCCTGGCATTCAGCGGCGCCGAGGCCATGGCGCGCCTGCGCGCTGGTCGATTCGACCTATGCTTGACGGATCTGCGCCTGCCGGGGCCGGATATCCCCTTGCTGGACGGCTACGCGGTCCTGCGCGAAGCCCGTCGATGCACCCCGGCGGTGCCCGTGGTCATGCTGACCGCGCAGGCGTCGGTCGCGGACGCCGTGCACGCCTTGCGGGCGGGTGCCGCGAATTTCCTGCCCAAGCCCTTTCATCCGTCCGCGGTCGAGGAAATCTTGCGGCGCACGCTGGAAGCCCCGAGCGGCGCCGACGCGCGCCGACGACATACCCCCGAAGCGGCGGTCATCGGCGAACATCCGGCCATGCGTGCGGTCCTCGAGCGGATCAGCCGGGTGGCCGACACCGACGCCAGCATCTTGATCCGCGGCGAGACCGGCACGGGCAAGGAAGTGATCGCGCGGCTGATTCACGCCTCCAGCAGCCGTTCCTCTGGTCCTTTCGTCGCGGTCAACATGGCCGCAATTCCCGAATCGTTGGCCGAGTCCGAACTGTTCGGTCACGTGCGCGGAGCCTTTACAGGGGCGGACAAGCCCCGCGTTGGGCGGTTCTTGTCGGCTCACCAGGGAACCTTGTTCTTCGACGAGGTCGGCGAAATGCCCCGGAGCCTGCAGGCCAAGCTTCTGCGCGTGCTCCAGGATCGAGAAGTGGTGCCGCTCGGCAGCGCCCAGCAGATTCCCGCCGATGTCCGCGTGATCGCCGCGACCCATCGCAACTTGGAAGAGATGCTGCGGGACGGGAGCTTTCGCGAGGATCTGTTTTATCGCCTGGAGGTCGTTCCCAT
>PMNO01000504.1 GCA_003161835.1 Myxococcales bacterium
CCGGTTGTAGGCGGCCATGATCCCCGCCACTCGCCCTTCGCGTACCAGCGCCTCGAATTGGGGAAGGTAGGTATCCGTCAAATCGTGCGCGTCGACGTGCGCGTCGAACCGATGGCGGAGCCATTCGGGGCCGCTGTGCGCGGCAAAGTGCTTGGCGACCGCCGCCGCCCGCAGGCTCCGCGGTTCGTCACCCTGGAGACCGCGCACGTACGCCACCGCCAGGCGCGCCGTCAGGAAGGGGTCCTCGCCGTAGGTCTCCTGACCACGACCCCACCGGGGGTCCCGGACGATGTTCACGTTGGGCGCGAAGAAGGTCAGGCCCTGGTAACGCCCACTGCCGGCGGCGGCGTCGTCGGTGGCATGGGCGGCCGCGAACTTGGCTCTCGCCTCGTCGGAAATCGCTCGGGCGACACGGCCCACCAGAGCTTCGTCGAACGTCGCCGCGAGGCCGATGGCCTGAGGGAAGACCGTTGCCCGACCGTTGCGCGCCACGCCATGCAGGGATTCGCTCCACCAGTCGTAGGCGGGGATTCCCAGACGCGAAATCGCGGGAGCCGCGTTCTGTAACTGGGCCACCTTTTCTTTCAGGGTCAGGCGCGCGACCAGGGCCTCCGCCCTCACCGTCGGGTCCGCTCCTACGTCCCCACCCAGGCCCGGAAGAACGGCGGAGCCATGACCGGCGCGGCCATCTCGAGCGCCCCATCGGCCCGCGCACCCCCCTTGTCCGGCCAATCCCACCACGAGCCCGACCCACGCGAACACCGCCCAACAAGGGGTCCAGGCCCCCGCGAGGGTCGGCACTACTTCAGGACGACCACGCCCTTGGCGTAGACCTTCTCCTTGCCGCCGATCAGGCGCGTGGCCAGCACCTCGTATTTGTGCCCCTTGACGAATCCCAGGTCCTTGGAGATCGCGACGCCGTTGACCTGAACGATTTTTTGCGAGGCCTGTACCGCGACCTCGCTGAAGTTCACCTGGTCGCGCGGCTTCACGGAGACGTCGTAGTAGACGATATTGATGCTGGTGGCGCCGGCCGGCTCCTTCAGGAACACCATCAGGTTCATCGTCCAGGCCCCATCGCCCTTGATGGTGCCCTTGGCCTGCTTGCGCACGGCGGCCACCATCTGGGCGTCCGATCCATAGCCGGTGCGAAATTCCGCGTCGCTGACCACGACCTTGCCCTTCATCGCGCTCCACCCGTCCGCGAGCGCGGCTCCCGGGAACAGACTGGCGCATACGGTCAGCCAACCGAGGAGAGCGAGAAGCGATCGGTGTCGGGGCATGGCGGGATCCTCCGCCCCCATCGCTATCTCCTCTGGGCGCCCTTTTCAAGGGCGACGCCCGGGTGGCCGTCATCAACCGCGGCCGACGGTCCCGCGCTTCAACGGGCCGGTCTCCGCATGTCGTGAAACCACGACCGCACCTCCGCCATGCGCGNNTCCATCGCTGCGGCGGTACTCGATCGTCTTCTCCTTGACGCGCGCCGCGTGCAGGCCCTCGACCTCCGCGCGAACGACCGCGGGTTTGCGCCCGCCCAGGTTGAACAATTCCGGGTGGGCCACGATACGTTCGGGCAACGTCTCGAGGACGTGTATGGCGATCTGCAGGCGCATGTCCCGCGATGGAGTTGCATAGTCTTCCCANNTCACCGTTGTCCACCGAGCCGACACGGGTCTGAAGCTGCTCGACCAGGGCGTCGAGGGTCTCGCGGTGCGCCGCCGCCGCGTCCAGGCCTTTCGGACTGATCAGCCTCCCCATCCGCGCATAGAACGCGTCGCGCGCCAGCTCCTTCTGTTCGATCGAGAACGGGGCGAAGCGCCGATCGGCGCGCAGGGCGTCGTTGGACAGGGGCGCCAGTCTTCCATCGGGGCCGCGCACGAGCGGTCGAAACATCTTGAACCCGGGGCCGGCCCCGACGACATCGTTCGCGTACAGGAAGGTCCCCTCCCAGAAACGCTTACGTCCGACGGAGCCATCCGGCTGTCCGTCGACGGCCAGAAGGATGCCACCGGCGTCGGCCGTCTGGTCGACCCACTTCACCAGCATCAGCACGTGACCGTATGGATCGGCGAAGACCGTCCCGGGCCGCAAAGCATCCCGGGACAGCTTGACCGGATAGTAGTCCGTGTTGTCGTCCGCGAGGGCCGTGCGCGCGCTGCCCGAGTGCACCTTGTTCGCCAGCAACCGCAAGAACTTCTTCATGCCGCCGAGCGGTTCCTTGGGCATGCCTTCGAGCATGGTTTCGTTGGTGACGAGATCTCCGCATCGCGGCGGCCGCGTGTCGGTGCCGCGATCGCAATCGCGCAGACCGAACGGGAGGCCCATCTTCCAGCTGAAATACGCGCGCAAGAAATAGGGCAGGTCCGCGCAATCAGGCGCCGCGTTCAGGGCGGATTTTCCCTTGAGATCGTCCTCCCCCAAACCTAGATAGTCGTAAAAGAAGTTGCGCTCGCGATCCCGCAGGGCCTGGGCCAGGGGACGGAAACCAAGCGTGTCACCGACGGGTGCGTCGAACAACGATTCAATCCAGGCGGCGTAGAAATTTTCGGTCGTGCGATCCCAAACCCGCGAAGCCGTCCACGCCCCCGCTGTCCCCGGCCGCCCCGCCGGACGCGATGGGTGATGCCCGCGCGGCACCACCCCCACGCTGCGGCACGCGACGGTCTTGTGGTCTCGGACCAGCTCAATCAGGTACGAGCCGACGTCGACAGACGGCACGACCGCGTCGTAGCTCCAGGGCGCCCCGCCCCGCCGTGTCGTCCGCACTGACGCACGCTGCCCGCCGGGCGCGGTGAGCACGATCTCGGCGGAACCTTGCCCCTCCTCGGAAACCGCCAGAACCCGCAAGGGGATCCCCGCGGTCGGCACCTGCGGCGCGATCCAGATCTGCGCCGCCTCACCGCCGCGCCCCGCGGGCCCGGCGGAACATTCGGGAGCCCGCGGTTTGGCCTGGGCGGCACGCGGAGCCAGCAAGAGCAGAACGCCGAGCGCGGTCCCGGCCAGCGCGGTCAACGATAACGGGCCGTTCGTGCCCGGGGGTTCGTCAGAGGCGAATCTTCTCAAAATGCACCAGGTCCACGAACGCCGCGAACCGTTCGCGAATCTCGGACAGGTCCAGGGTGCGAAAGCGGTCGAGGCTGAAATCTTCGACCGCGAACGAGGCCAGGACGGAGCCCAGAATCATCGCGGTACGAATGCTCTGCGGCGACGTCGAACCAGCGCGGGCCAACCAACCCATGAAGCCACCCGCGAACGAATCGCCGGCGCCAGTCGGATCGACCACGTTCTCAATCGGAAACGCCGGCGCCGAGAACACGCCTGCCTCGTGGAACAGGAGCGCGCCCGCGTCGCCCCGCTTGATGATCACGGCGCTCGGCCCCATCGCCCGAATCGACCGCGCCGCCGCGGGCAGGTTGGCCTCGCCCGAGAGTTGGCGCGCTTCCTCGTCGTTCAACAACAACATGTCTACCCGCTCCAGCAGGCGCAACAACTCGGGACGACGGCCGCTGATCCAGAAGTTCATCGTGTCGCATGCGACGAATTTGGGCTTGCCCGCCTGCTCCAGCACGTTGAACTGCAACTGGGGATCGATGTTCGCCAGAAACACGAGGTCAGACGCGCCCCACCCGGCCGGCAGCTTGGGGCGAAAATCCGAAAACACGTTCAGCCTGGTCTCGATCGTGGTTCGGTTCACGAAGTCGGGAGAATACACGCCCGACCACCGGAAGGTCTCGCCCGGAACGCGTTCCAACCCCGCCAGATCGACCCCGTGTTTTTCAAACAAGGCGGTGTGTTGCGCAGGGAAGTCCGTGCCGACGACCGCCACCATCCGGGGCGGGGCCAAGAACGACGCCGCCACCGAGAAGTACGAGGCCGCCCCCCCCAGAACAGCGGAACGCTTTCCGGCACGGGTTTCCACGTCGTCCAGTCCAACGGAACCGACAACCAACAACGAATGGGGCTTGGTTTCGACTATCACAGATACCTCCCGTACAAGATCCGGAGCCGCTCGCGCGCCTCTGGGGTAATGGCCTCTGGGGCCGTCAGGATCGCGTGCGCGGCGGCGCGACCGCAACCGCAAGACCGCGGTCCCGCGGTCAGCGGCACGGCGGCCCTCACAACGTCTTGCGCGCGCGCGATGTTCGCCCGCAAGACCGCGATCACCGAGGCGGCGGTCACTCCCTCCTCAGAAGGACGCCAGCAATCATAATCGGTCGACAGCGCCAAGATCGCGAAACACATCTCGGCCTCGCGGCACAGCTTGGCTTCGGTGGCCGCGGTCATTCCAATCACGTCGGCGCCCCAGCCGCGGTGCAACAGCGATTCCGCGCGGGTCGAAAACTGCGGTCCCTCCATGCACACATACGCGCCTCCGCGGTGCAGGCGGGGTAACCGACGGCCACCGCTCCCCGATCGGGTACCGACGGGACGGGCACGTTCATCGCTGGCCGCGGCCGCGGTCCCGGTTTCGGACGCCGCCGTCGCCACCAGATGAACAAGCGCCGCGCAGACGGGATCGGCGAGGCTCACGTGGCCCACCACTCCGTCTCCAAAAAAAGTGGACGCGCGCAAATGAGTCTTGTCGATCAGTTGATCGGGTAACACCAGGTCACCCGGCATGATTCCCTCGCGCAACGATCCGACCGCCGAGATCGACAGAACGCGTTCGACACCCATTTGTTTGAGCGCGTGAACGTTCGCCCGGTAGTTGATCTCCGAGGGCGATAGGCGGTGGCCGCGGCCGTGGCGCGCCAGAAATGCGATCCGGGCCCCCGCGATGTGACCGGTCACCAACGGCCCCGACGGATGACCAAACGGCGTATCCATCTGGTGCTCGCGGACATCGCTCAGACCTTCGAGGTCATACAGACCACTGCCACCCAGAACACCCAGCACGGGAGGTGGCGCGTCGCTGGGGCGTTCGTTGACCACGTTGCTTTCCATCACAATCGATGTCCTTGCTACCATGAAACGTACGGGCTGGGGATGGCAGACACCGACGACAATACAGGCGCCGCCGCCATTGACCCGGCGGTACCTCCCGATCCGGTTGCGGCGCTGGTCGCCGCCGGAGACCACCCCGCGGCGGCCCGATTGGCCGTGGCGGGTGGCGATTTGCCCCGCGCGATCATGCTCTACGAGCGCGCCTGGCGCTTCGCCGACGCCCTCCCGCTTGCCCTCGCGATCGGTGATCGCCCCCGAGCGATCCGGCTGGCACTGGACGCAGGCGACGCCGCTGCCGCCGCCGCCATTGCAGACACCATTTCCCGCGATGCCCCTCTGGAAATCCGCGCCGCCGCCGCGTCGTTCGCCGCCCGAGGCAGTCACTGGCAAGCGGCCCGGATGGCGGAGCGGGCGGGCAACCTCGTCCTGGCCGCCGAATACTTTCGACGCGCGGGAAACCTTCTGGATGTCGGCCGCATGGAGGAACTCGCCGACCGGCCCCGGGAGGCGGGTATCGCGTACGAACAGGCCCTTGCGGCCGCCACCCGGGCGGATGACGCAGCGGTCGCCCACCTGGCGCTGGGGCGTCTGCTCGCGCGCCTCGGGCGTCACCAGGATGCGGCCCGCGCCCTCCAACAAGCCATCCGTGGACCCGCACCAGCCGTACGTCTGGCCGCGGGACGCACGTTGACCTCGCAGTTCGTGGCGCTTGGCCTTCGGCTCGCAGCCGCCGAAATCGTGCGTCGACTGCGCCGCGAGTGGCCTGACCTACCGGATTCGGTGGAGGCCATCGCAGCGCTCGACGCCGCCGATATTTGGGCGGGATCGTCGACGGTGGGCCAGGTTGTGGGCCCGCCCGGTCTCTTGCGCAACCGTTTCAGGGTGCGTCAGACCCTGGGCGCGGGCGCCACCAGCAGTGTCTACCTGGCGGAGGATACCCTGCTCGGCCAACCGGTCGCGTTGAAACTCCTCACCGTAGGAACCAACACGCGCGGGGCTGAACGTCAGGCGTACCTGCAGTTCACCCGTGAGGCCGAGGCCGCCGGTCGCCTCCGTCACCCGAACATTGTTTCCCTCCATGATGCCGATCCGGCGATGGGNNGGCGGGAACGCCAAGCTCGGGGATTTCGGCGCGGCGCACTTGGCGGACTTTGGTCAGACCCAGACCATGGGCTTGTTGGGAACCGTCGCGTATATGTCTCCCGAGCAGATCAGCGGAGGCGCAATCGGCCCGCCCGCCGATCTCTATGCGCTGGCGGTGACTTTGTTCGAAGCCCTCACGGGGCGGCTACCGTTCCCTGGACCTGACATCGTCGCTCAGCACCTGTCCGAGGAACCACCGCGACCGAGCACGTGTGTCGAGAGTGGGACGGAGTCGTGGTCGACGACAGCGACGGGCACGGGCACCGTAGGCGCCTCGCAGGTCACGGAGGCACACGACCACGTGCTCCTGCGGGCGCTGCGCAAGGCCCCGTCGGAGCGGTGGGCATCGGCGGCGCAGATGGCGGACGCGATTCTATCGTGGCCGAGCCAACTCCTCGACGCCTCGCCCGCGGCTCGCGCGGAGGCGACCCAGGTGTTTGCCCGCCCACCGGCGCAGGACGCAGGGNNGGGTGCTGGCGTTGTCGGAGGACGGCCGCACGGTCACGTATGAGCTGTGCGAGGGCACACGGGTGTCGCCCTTGGAGCTGTCCACGGAAGACGCCGCGGCCGTGGCCCGCGCGCTGGACGCGATCGATGCGGCGAGCAGCGAGGCCGCCCCGCAAGCCACGCGTGGGATCATCATGATGCCCGGGGGCCCTGTCGTTCTGATTGTCGAACCCGAGACCGAGGCGACCTAGCTCGAAGGCGCCACGGCCGAGCCGCTCCATCTCAGGGGGATGCCTTGCCTTCCGATTTATCGGCACCCTTGCGTTTCGACTTGCCCGGCCGGCCGGACTTTTCAGTCTTGCCGGCGGTGGCGGCTACCGCCACCGTGGTCGAAGGCGGCGGCGCCGCGACCGCGTTCCCCCTTTCGTCCCCGAAAACCAAATCGCCAAAGCGATCGAGGGCGTGGAAATCGCCGACCAGAGGAGGCGACCACCCGAAGGCCTGCTGCGGCTTGCCCTGCGGAATGTCCATGCGGAACATGTTGATCCGCCAAGCATCGCCAACCAGCGGCGGCAGGCGCGGCCCCTCGGCCTTCGGATCCATCCCCTTGACGTCCCCGAGCGGCAGGGCGAGTTCTACCGTCCAGCCCTTGTCCTTGTCGTCGTGCTTGTTCAACGTGCCGTCAACGGCGACCTTCACGTTGATCTTCGAATTCCACGAATAGGGCGCCTTCTTGGGATCCAGCGTGTCTTCGTATTTTCGATACGACGGCAGGTAGGTATCAAAGACGTTGCCGTTGGGGGCGACCTGGAACTCGACGTAGGTCTTCCCGTTCTTGTCGGCGTCGATCATCAGCTCGACGGCTTCCTGAGTCCACAGCTTGTCATCGCGCTTGGTGAGGTTGGACCACACGTCAGTGTCGGCGTTTTCGAACCCGACATACAAAAACTTATCGTCCCACAACAGCTTGGCTTCCGTGATCTGCTCGGCGGGTCCGCCGTTCATCGTGTTGACGAAGGCCCCGGTCGAAGGGGCGCTGGTCCACGCGGATTCGTCCAGCTTGCCGTCGATCTTGATGGGCTTGTCCGTCCGGCGGGCCACGTAACGCTTGCGCGGGTTTTCGGGCTTCGCCGCGGCCTTGGCGGGGATCGTCGCCGCCAGCACCCGCCCCGAACCGTCGTTGGGGCCGCTCTTCACGGTGAGCCGGGTTGGTCCCCGCCACAACCCCACGTAAACCGTCACTGTGTCGTGGGTCCAGCTGGCGGGAAGGGTGATGGTGTGCTCGTCGCGGATGATCTCACCCGCCTTCCACTGACTGACGGGGTACTTGCCCCCCACTGGCCCGTGGTCGGCGTTGATGAACGCCTGGTGGTTCGGCCCCTCGATATGCGTGAAGACCCGCCAACCGTCGCCGGGAGACGCCACGGCCTTCCAGTAGTGCGTGAGTCTCAGTTCCTTGCCCGGAATCGCGACCGCGGGTTCAACGTCCATGCCCAGGTAGACGACCTTGCCCTCGAGATCGGCGTTCACGGAAAACTTGGGGGTCGGCGCCGTACTCAGAATGTTGGCCCTCACCGCCTTCAGATCCTCGGCCGTGGGCTTGTCGTCGTCCTGCTCCACGCAGGTCGCAAACAACAACAGGGATCCGGTCACGATACCCGTCCAACCCCAACCTAGACAGGCCCGCTTCAACGCGCGAATGACGCACTGGCGTTCCGGCTGACTTGATCGCATGAAAGGTCGCATCTGACATCCCCCTACTGACAATTGACAAATGGAATGCTTGTGCACGAGTTCCGGCCCGGGTGAAACACCTACGCCAGCCCAGAACGACGGCCGGTTCTANNCGAAGCGGGTCACCTTTTGCAACGCGCCTGCCACGCCGGGCCCACGCCCCAGGGGCAACGGGCTCGCGGGTCTCGGTGCCCCCGCCTGTGGGCTCAGATCTCGCCCGAAATCACGCCGCCGCCCCGATCGTAGGGCCGAGCCAGGACACGCACGGAAGCCTGAAGGGCGATCTCGGCCACCAACACGGGCGCCCCGTNNAAGAGCGCGTCGTCCACGGATTCATAGACCCCCAGCAAGCGCGACGCGCAGACGAGCGCGAATCGACCTGGGTGCCGACGCACCAGATCGGATCGCATCGTCTCGAACGTGCGTTGCTCCTCGGAAACACCTTCCATACCCATGTTTCGACGCTACCGGAGCCCGGCCGAACGTCAAAATATTTGCACCGATTCGGTGCCCACTCTTGCGCCCCCGA